>CATOLC010000103.1 GCA_951800855.1 uncultured Ruminococcus sp. | reverse complement strand
ATATCAAGGATAACATAAATTTTTTGAGAATCAATCAAATCATTACCTATTCTTGCCGTAATTATATCTACTCGCTGCGGAGCAGCTTGGTGAGAAACAAAATATCTGTACAACAGCCCCACTTGCTCTCTCGACGGTACAAGCCCCTTTAATTCAAGCAAATTTAGATTTTTGTGTGATTTAAAGTTTTCATAAATTCTTTTGCCGTTTAACACTTTTACCGGGTCTGATGCTGAAAGTTTGATATCGGATATATATAAAGATATTCCATTAGAGCGAGGAAAATCATTTTTGTGAATGGTTACTGCTAAATCTAGTGTTTCTTCTATTTCATAGGGGAAATCAAGGAGTGTGTGAGCAAAGTACAGAGCCTCTATTAAAGTATTTTCTCTTGATAAAATTAATTTCAAATGCTTTCCTTGACCGATAGGAATGAGTTTTCTCAAAGTTAATGAATAAAGACCGAAGACCGGTTCAGGGTTTCCACTGCCAAATGGTTTTAATGTATTTAATTGTTTAATCATGTTATATGAAAGCGTTGAAGGATTAAGTTTGCAATCTAATGCCACCGAAGGAAAAGGCATTTCCTCTACAGAGTTTGCATAATTCAATAAAGCTTTGCTAAATGGTTCTATGTTTTTAGTTTTTAAATTTATTCCGGCGGCCATTGGATGTCCCCCGAATCTTTCTAAATACTGGGAACATGCTGATATCGCCTCATGAATAGAAAAACCATCTACACTTCGGCAAGACCCTTTTGCATCTTCTCCATCAAAAGTTATTAAAACACAAGGTTTTCCATATTTTTTCATGATTCTTGATGCTACTATTCCCAAAACTCCCTGATGCCATTTTTCTCCTTCTATTAAAATTATTTTTTCATATTTTCTCCATGGTTCTCTTGCAAGTTTTTCGTCTATGCAGTCGTAGATTTCGCTCTCTGTAATTTTCCGTTGTTCATTCTTGACGTCTATTTCCATAAATATATCAGAAGCCTCATCAACATTATCAGAAATAAGAAGCTTCACCGATTTTTCTGCTTCTTCCATTCTTCCGCTTACATTTATCCTCGGTACTATTCCAAAAACTACGTTTGAGATGTCAATTTCTTTCCCATAAATACCTAATTTTTGAAGAGTTGCTTTAATTCCGGGACGATTAGCTTTTGAGAGTACTTTTAAGCCATTTCTGACAAGATCTCTTGTTTCTCCAGTTAATTCAATAAAATCACCTATTGTTCCTATTGTAACAAGGTCAGCATACTTTTCTATAAGTTCTTCTCTGGTAGATTTATTTGTCTCCATTGCTTCAATTGCTTTAAATGCAACTCCAACACCAGAAAAATGCTTGAAATTACTTGGGCAGTCTTTTCTGTAGGGATTAACTACTGCTGCTGCATCCGGAATAATTTCGGGGGGTCTATGGTGGTCTGTAATTATACAATCTATCCCTAGAGACTTAGCATAAGCCACTTCTTTATATGCGGAAATTCCATTATCCACAGTTATAATCAATTTAACACCGGATTCGTTAAGTCTATCTATAACTTTTACATTAAGACCATAGCCTTCGTCTTCACGCTTAGGGATATAATAGCTAATATCAGCCCCGCGGTCTTTAAGATAAGTGTATAAAAGAGCAGTAGAGGTAACTCCATCGGCATCGTAATCGCCGTATACGCATATTTTTTCGGAAGATTGAATAGCTTTTTCTAATCTTTGTACCAGCTTGTCCATATCAATAAAATCAAAAGGAGATAAAAATTTATTATATCCTTTTAAAAATTTTTCTGCTTCTTCTTTGTTTGTTAGGTTCCTTACATTGAGAAGTACGGCTAAAAAAAACGGAACATTCCATTTTTTTGTCATCTCAAGAGACTTTTCTTTATCAAATTCTGCAATTTTCCACTCTTTAATACCCACAATTTTACTCTCCTAACAAAAATTATTATCTTTTTCTATGATATCACGGACAACTTCTTTGGCTATCATTATTCCTGCAACAGATGGAACAAACGGTACACTTCCCGGAGGAATTTTTCTGGCACCAGTGTCTTCTTTTAATTCATTTACGACTGCTATAGGTGGCTCTTTGGAATAAATAACTTTCAATTTTTCAATATTTCTTTTTCTAAGTTCGTATCTAATGACTCTTGCCAAAGGACACATTGAAGTATTATATATATCATCAATTTCCAACATTTCAGGGTTCAGTTTATTTCCAGTTCCCATGCAGCTTATTATTTTGATTCCTGATTTTTTTGCACGAGATATAATCTCAATCTTGGATGAAACAGTGTCAATTGCGTCTATTATGTAGTCATAATTAGAAAAATCATAATTTTCTGAATTTTCACGAGAATAAAAACATGTATGAGTAAAAACTTCTGCCTCAGGATTTATGTCGAGTATACGTTTTTTCATTACTTCTGATTTGTATTGCCCTATTGTACTGTGTAGGGCTATTATCTGACGATTCATATTTGTTTCATCTATAGTGTCTGAATCAAAAAGAGAAATATGAGAAATTCCAACCCTTGCTAAAGTTTCTGCAGTATAAGACCCAACTCCACCAATTCCAAATATAGCAATTTTTGAATTAATCAGTTTCTCTAAATTTTCTTTTCCAATTAACATTTGCGTTCTTAAAAAAATATTTTTCAATTGTTACCCCTCTAAAAATAAAACTTTTTCCTTAAAGGCGGTTTTTATATCCGAAAAATTACATTTTCCTTTTTGAACATATAAGATGTAATTGAAAAAGCAATTAAAGTATAAACAATAAGCCATGCTGAGACGATTCCTAGATGGACTATATTTAGTACTCCGGCGAGTATTTCTTTAATTATACATACTACGTTGACTAATGGTACGCATAAATATTGCAAACTTATTGAATTTAGATCCATTGAGTACGTGAAATAAATAGGGATGAGTATTAGCATGGACATCGGCATCAAATATGTCTGTGCTTCTTTTGAAGATTTTGAGTATATTCCAAGGGCTAAATTTAAAGAAGCAAAAAACATTGAAGTAAACAGAGTTACTGCAAGCAAAGCTAGAACTCCGAAAAATGAAATCAGTGCCATCTGAGAACCAGACGATATGACAAGATATGCCGAAAGCCCCAGAACAGTACATAGCCCGCTTATCAGCCCCATTATTGTTGTTGCAAAAAGCTTGCCTAAAATTATAGATGTTCTGCTGGTTCCGGTGGATAACAACGCTTCAAGGCTACCTCTTTCTTTTTCTCCGGCACTAAGATCTGAAGCTGTACTTGCAGAACCAATGCAACAGTAGAAAATAAGCATCATAGGTACTAACATATTAAAATACAAAGAACTTGTGTTTAAATCCATATCGTTCGAGCTTTGGTACGGATAGTTTTCTATAAGATTTTTATTTAATTCTTCATTTCCTGCAAAAGCCCTTAATTCTTCTATTGAAAAAACATCTTGTAAACTCTGAAGTGGCACTTCATGTTCTATCTTCTTAAAACCTTCTTTTACAGTTCCTCCAACTTTTTGAGTCAAAGAATCTTTGTCTA
>CATOLC010000102.1 GCA_951800855.1 uncultured Ruminococcus sp. | reverse complement strand
TTAGACTTGTGATTTTTTTTATATTCATATTTACTTTAAGCTTAATAATGTTTATAGGGGGCTATAGATCACTTTTAAAGGTGATTTATCCTATTAAATATGAAAATATTGTAAATGAGGTATCAAAGGAGTATAATGTAAAATCAGAACTGATTTATGCCATTATAAAAACGGAGAGTGGTTTTGATGAAAAAGCTAAGTCATCTGCGGGAGCGCTTGGACTTATGCAAATCACTCCGGAAACTTTTGAATGGCTCAAAAAAAATAAAAAAGGTGATGGTGCACCAGAGGAGATACTAAATCCTAATGTAAATATTAGATATGGAGTGTTTTTTTTAAGTATTTTAATAGAAAAGTATCGTTCGGAATTTCTAGTTTTGTGTGCATATAATGCTGGAATGAGCGCAGTGGATAGGTGGATAAAAGAAGGAAAAATTTCAGAATCTTCAGAAAAAATTGACCTTATTCCTTATCGAGAAACAAGGAAGTATGTAAAAAGAGTAAAGAATAGCAAAGAAACATATAAGATGCTATATTTTTAATATTTTTAACACATAATTACAGTAAAATATTTTATTGGGAGGAAAACTTATGGACAATGTTAAAGAATTAAGAGAAAGACTTCTTATCAAAAAAAAGAATGGGGGTCGAATACTTGCGGAAGAAGAGATCCGAAACGCAGAAAAATTCAGTAAAGGCTATAAAATCTTTTTAGATGAAGGAAAGACAGAGAGAGAGGCTATCTTTTTTGCAGTTAATGAAGCAAAAAAGAATGGGTTTGAGGAATTTAATAAAGAGCGAGAGTATAAACCGGGTGATAAAATTTACTGTGTAAACAAAGAAAAATTTTTAATTTTAGCTGTAATTGGGAAAAATGGACTGGGAAATGGAATAAAAATGGCAATTGCACATGTAGACTCTCCACGTGTGGATTTAAAACCACGTCCCCTTTATGAGGATAGTGAGATGGCGATGTTTAAGACTCATTACTATGGTGGAATCAAGAAATACCAATGGACAGCAATGCCTCTTTCAATGCATGGAAAAGTTGTTAAATCAGACGGCAGTCACGTTGATATCAAGCTGGGGGAAAACCCAGATGAGCCATGTTTTTGCATAACAGATCTTCTTCCGCACCTTGCACGCCAGCAAATGGGTAAAAAAATGTCTGAAGCGATTACGGGTGAAAATCTGAATGTAGTTGCGGGGAGCTTTCCTCTAAGGGGAGACGAAGGAAAAGACAGCGTAAAACTTAACATTATGAGACTGATTAATGAAAAATATGGAATAACCGAGGAAGACTTTATAAGTGCTGAAATTGAAATGGTTCCGGCATACAAGGCGCAAGACATTGGATTTGATAAAAGCTTAATAGGAGCATATGGCCATGATGACAGATCATGTGCGTATCCTTGTGCAAGAGCTGTTATAGATTTTGAAGGGATTCCACAGGACACAATTATGTCAGTTTTAGTGGATAAGGAAGAAATTGGAAGCGAAGGGAACACTGGTATGAAATCACTTTTCCTTAAATATTTTGTTGGTGACCTTGCAGGTAAATATGGAATAAAGGGAAGAGATGTATTGAGAAAATCCAAATGCCTTTCCGCAGATGTAAATGCAGCATTTGACCCTAATTATTCTGGAGAATATGAGGCTGCTAATAGTTGCTATATAAATAGAGGTGCCGTAATAACAAAATATACTGGAAGCGGAGGGAAGAGTGGAACATCGGATGCTTCGGCTGAGTTTATGGGAGAAATCAGAAATAAACTTAATGCTGAGAATGTTCTCTGGCAGACAGGCCAGCTTGGGAAAGTTGACGCCGGAGGCGGGGGAACAATTGCTAAATATGTAGCAAATTTATGTGTTGATGTTGTCGATGTGGGAATTCCAGTCTTGTCGATGCATTCACCGTTTGAGATTATCTCCAAGATAGACCTTTATATGCTTTACAGAGCGGTTATTTCTTTCTTTAAATAGAAGATAGGGGAAAATCAACCATGAAAATGATAAAATTTTGAAATTTTTCATCAAAAACTATTGACATTTTTTATTTTTGAATAATAATTATATGTAAATTGATTATCAATTTTAAGGGGGGATTCAGATTGAAAGATATGATAGAACAAATTATCAGTACAGACAAAAAATCAAGGGAGTCAGTAGAAAAGGCCAAACAAATCAAGATACGTTCTGCACAAAAAATAGTAGACATCCGTGAGAAAAAGAGAAAAGAGTATCTTGAAAAGGCAAAAGCAAATATAGAAGTAGTTGCTATAGAAGAGAGAGCTCAGGCAGATGTTAAACTTAAATCTATAGAGGAAGAATATGAAAAGATAGAAGAAAAAATAGATAAAATTTATAATGAAAATCGTGAAAATTGGATTAAAAACCTGGTTCAGAGAGTGATTGAGGGGTGAAGTAAGTGCTTTCTTTTGCTTCGAATGCCGTTTTATCTAAGGCTAGGGCAATGTACGGAAAAAGAATAAAAGAAAAAAACTATAATGACCTTTTGATGTGCAAAAGCGTGACTGAGATTGCAGTTTATTTAAAGCGTAAAACATCGTATGAGGACGTTTTAAAAGATATAGATGAGACTGACATTCACAGAGGCAAGTTAGAAGAAATATTAAGACAACAGCTTTTTTATGATTTTGCAAGTCTTGGTCGGTATGATTTATCAGTGGGGGAGAAGTTTTTTGAATATTTAATATCCAGAGCAGAAATAGAAAAACTTATGCATAGTTTGATGTTCTTTAAAAGCGAGAAATCTGGAGATTACACTTATCCCCTGCCTTCGATTTTTGAAAACCACACCAAAATAGATTTTGCAAAGTTATCTGATATTAAAAACTATGATGAATTTCTTGAGGCAATAAAAAATTCTCCATATTATAAAATCTTAGTTCCGATGGCACCTGATGTAGATGATAATGTAGATTTGACTAAAGTAGAAACAGCCCTTTATACCTATCTTTATAAAATTATGTTTGATATAATACATGCAAATTTAAAGGGAATATATAGAGCACAAATGGATGATTTGTTTAATTCTTACATAGACTTGAACAATATTATAAGGATTATTAGGATGAAAAAAAACTATTCTTTAAGCAAAGAATATATTACTGCTTCACTTTTGCAATTCGGGAACCTAAAAAAACAACAGATTCAAAGGTTTATTGATTCAAAAGACTGCGAAGGTATGATAAAAGACATGAAAAATACAAGACTTGTAAAAAAGTGGCTTTGCAGCGGGGAAGGTATAGATGATAATGTTTCCAAAAGCATGAGATTTAAAAAATGCACTCATTATATCAGGTTTTCTAAGTCTCCTCCGGTTGTTTTAATGTCTTATATTTTTTTGAAAGAAATAGAGATTTTGAATATAACTAATATTATTGAAGGGATAAGATATAAGGTAGAGCAGGAAGATATTAAAAGCATATTGATAAGGTGATTTGAAAAGGAGGTTTTAGTTTTGAGCGTTACAGAAATGAAACTTATAAGTATAATTGGACTTATGCAAGACTTAGGGGATGTTGTTCGTATA
>CATOLC010000101.1 GCA_951800855.1 uncultured Ruminococcus sp. | reverse complement strand
ATTGGCTATCGATAAGGGAGGCGAAAAATTTTTTACTCTTACAGATAATAAAGATGTTCATAAAAAGGTGTCATTTTTATGTCCGGATGATATAGAAACTACAGCTATAGGTGCCGGGAATGGATATTTTATAAGGGCGAGAATATCTAAACTTGATAATCAATTTGATAATTTTTCTAATTATGTATCTCCATATATACATAAATTAAGCTTAAACTATAAATATCCTGATAAAGGCCATATTTGCAAGGAAATCTTTGTAAAATCCAATTTGAATGAAAAGAGAATTGATATCATAAACAGCGGTGAAGTAAAAATTTTAAATCGTATACTTTGCGAACATCCTGCTATGTATATATGTATGAGCCGTCCGCTTTTAGAAGGCACAATACGTCTGTTTATGAATATTGAAGAAGGAATCCATAGATATAATCCAGCGGTAAAATGGGAATATTGTGCTGATGACGGCATGGGAGGATATAAATGGAAACACATGGATATTATGGATCTTACTGAAAACTTTTCTCACAGTGAAACTATTACAATGATAGGGAAAAGAGACTTTAAGAAGATTGATTTATTTGGTAAGAATGGATATTTTGTAAGAATTGTCAACATAGATGACAAATATTCGGAGACGAAGGAACAAAATATAGAAAAAAGACCTATTATTAAAGGTGTTGATTTCAATGCTGTTAGGGTAGTGCAAAAAGAAACACATACCCCCGAGTATTTTTCGGTTATAAGGAATGAAGCGAACAAACTTTGCCGGCTAACGGAATCGAATGCTGCCGACGTTAGAGTTTGGGTTAATGAGCTGGGAAGTTTAAATATTAATGAACAGGAGGTATATTTAAATGCTCCGTCGGATATTGCACAGGCAGAGTATGATGAAGTAGGAAATTTAGAGAAACTTTGGATAAAATGGAAACCAATATCAGGGCTTATTTCCGCAGGTATGGAGGACCGTGTTTATGAAGTTGACTATTCAAGAGGAGAGGTGCTTTTCGGGGACGGGAAAAATGGGAAAATCCCCCCTGCTCATACAAATGAAGGCATAAAAATTGAATATTCCATATGTAACGGTTCGGCTGGAAATATAGATGCTTATAAAGTTAAGGGTTTTCTTTCGGATATAGATAAAATTTCCAGTGTCAGGAATCCAAGCCCAATTATGGGTGGAGTTGACATGGAAACCATAGATCGTGCATCCAGCCGTACTTTTAGCCAAATTTCTGGAGGAAACAGACTAATATCCCTTTCTGATTTTGAAGAATCGATTTGTTTTAATGACAGAAATATATACAAAGTTAGATGTCTTCCTCATGTGGATGAAAACAGCAAACCATGTATAGGAATCACTTCTATTGCAGTTCTTCCTGTGGATTATATGCAAGGGTATGAAAAGTTTCAAGGAATAAAAAACCATATATGGAAATTTATTGATGACAAGGCTCCGGTCACACTTTACAAGTCATCTAAAATAAGGGTTTTTGAAGTAGGATATGTGGAGACATGTGTAAGCGTGGATGCAGTAATAGATGATTTTAATTCTTATCAGGGAGTTTATAAAGAAGTTCGGCAGCGGCTTGAGAGATTTTTAAACCCAGTAAGTGGAAATTTTTCCAGAAGAGGATGGAATATAGGAGAATTCCCACGAAAAGAACTAATTTACAATTATATAAAGGTAATAAAGCATATAAGATGGATAAAAAAGATAAATATTTTTACAAAGATGGTAACAGCCAAAGGAAAAAAGGAAATTGATTTTGAAAAAGTGAAGGAAAATAAGTTTATCGTGCCTGTTTTTGGCGAACCGGAGATAAATATATCGGTAAATGGATAAACAAACAGGGAGGTGAAAAACTTGATAGATATTGAAAACCTTAATGACCAGCCAGTCAGTGAGATACTAGAAGATGCTAAACGGCAGATAATGTACTTAAGCAGTGATTGGACCAATCATCAGGAATCTGATCCAGGTATAACACTTTTGGAACTTATGGTATGGCTCAAATGGGTTCAGCATGAATATTTGGGCCGTATATCTTCGAGAGTAAAGGATAAATTTCTTCAGATTCTTGATATAAAAAGGTATAAAAATAAAGGCTCAGAAGCACTGATAGAGATTTCAGGACTCTTAAAAGAAGTAAAACTTCCTATAGGCACTAAATTGAAAGCTGGGAACATAGTATTTAAAAATCCTAAGCTTCAGCATTTGACAACTTCACAAATATTAAGTGTGGAATTTAATAATCCGGATAACTGTTCTGATGAAGAATACTATAAATTCGATGGGCGAAGAATATTTCATCTGTTTGGAAAAGACTTTAAGTATTTTAAAGAAAATAAAGTTAGAGATTTTATTATAAAATTTAATAATGCCCTACCTTCTAATCAGGTTATAAACATTTATTTTGACATATATTTAGGCGGTAGTCTCAAAAGGAATCCCATAGGTCCGGAAGACACATTTGAAGAAATGGCAGAGATTAGATGGGAGTATTATGGAATAGAAGATGGGAAAGAAGGATGGCATGCTCTTAAAATAACGGAAGATCAGACACATAGGTTTTTATTTTCTGGGATTATCTCTTTTTGTGTTAATGGAAATATGACTTCCAATAATGGAGTTTATTCAATAAGAGCAACTTTATTGGAACAAGAATACGATTTTCCTCCGTCGATTACAGCGGTTAAGATGAATGTTTTCAAAGTTGTTCAAGGGGACGTAAAGTGTGAAAAAATTATATTTAAGAAAAAAGATGTGGAGAACTCCACCGTAAAGGCAGAAAGCCATATGGCGCTTTACGGAAAGCATTTAATTTATGTAAAAGAGAAAAGCGGATGGCTCCAATTTGACGGGTTTACTTTTGAAAGAGACATAGATAATGGAGAAGTTATTTTTACGATAAACTCCTTAGATAAGAAAATCGCTAAGTTAAATGAAGAAGATGAAGCTGTGATGCTGGTTTCATATGACCCAAAAATTGAAAACAAAATGGTATTGGGGGATGGCAAAGGATTTTCTCTCCAAAACGTGGAATTTAGGGACAATAATATTCTTTACGACGGTTTTGAATTAATAATAGGTGAGAGCCAAAAAAACAAAAAAACCGGAGAAACTCAGGAAATATTTTCAATTTGGAACAGAGTGGATGACTTTTTTTCTTCAAATAAATATGACAAACATTATATATTTGATGAGAAGAGAGAAAAAATAATATTTGGTGATCATATTTTTGGTATGGCACCAAGAAAGGGCAAGGGAAACATAAGGTTATGCCGAATGGAAACTTGCATAGGGGAGAGGTCGAATATAAAAAAGGGCACAATATCCTCGTTAGAGACTCAAAATGAGACTTTGAAAAGAGTTAGGGTCCTGCAAATAACGGATGCTAAAGGAGGATGCGACAATGAAACAATGGATCATGCTCAGGCAAGGTCAGCAGATTTGTTTAATCAGTGCGGAAGAGCCGTCACAATGGAGGACTATGAACGGATAGTAAGTAAAACTCCTGGATTGATATTGAGAAATATAAAAATTTTGCCCAATTACTTTAATGGTAAGACTGTAACGGATCAGAATTGTGTTACTGTAGCAGTTAGATGGAATAATAAGGTCAACGTTAAAT
>CATOLC010000100.1 GCA_951800855.1 uncultured Ruminococcus sp. | reverse complement strand
ATATTTTTGCGAAGTTATGCTATGTATGGCGCCAAAGGAGGAGAAATCTCTTGATTATTTAAGGATTATTTTAAATTCTCTTTCTTACTTAGAAAATGATAAAAGAAAAAAAGAAATAATAAAATCTGTAATGGAAATGAGAGTATGTGTTATGTCGGGTTATATGCCGGATTTAGTTGCTTGCAGAAGCTGTGGAATTTATAATCCAGGGGATATGTATTTTTCCATTTGTAATTCATTTTTAATGTGTAAAAGTTGTTTGAACGGAAAATATAAAGGATATTATTACTTAAAGTCTGGAGTTTCTGAGGCGCTAAGGCATATAGTTTATTCTCCGATGGAGAGGCTATTTTTGTTTCAAATTTCTGATAATGCTCTTGTAGATCTATCTAATATAACCGAAAAATATCTTATTCAAAATTCATATACTGAGTTTAATGCTTTGAATTTTTATAAAATGGTGTATAATTAAAATATAATTCTAAAAATAAAGAATAATAAGATTAAATAGATAAAATGAGAAAATAATAGACTAAGCAAGAGGACAAATACAATGGAAAAGGATTTACAACGAATAGAATTTGAAAAAGTTTTAGAAATGTTGTCAAACGAAGCAGCAAGTGAAGCGGCTAAAAGAGCAATAAAAGATATTGTACCGGCTGATGATTTAAACACAGTAAAGATGCTTATTTTAGAGACTTTTGCTGCTTATAATCTTTCGATAAAGCTTGATTTACCTTCTTTTAGCGGTATTTTCCCCATAGAAAACATAATTAACCGAGCTTGTAGCGGTGCGGTTTTACAAAAAAGAGAGTTTTTGGATTTACTGTCAACCTTAAGGACAATTCGGTGTTTAAAAGATTGGAAAGACTCATGCATATGTGAGGAAACAGTGCTTGATGAAAAGTTTGACAAGATTGTTGCAAATAAATATTTAGAGAAAAAGATAAGTGATATTATTATATCTGAAAGTGAAATTAGCGATAATGCATCAAATGAGCTTTTTGAAATAAGAAGAAAAATAAAAAGTATTCATCACAAAATCCGAAAAGATTTAGAAAAGCTGGTTAATTCCAATGAATATAAAAAATATCTTACAGATTCAGTTGTTACAAATCGTTTAGGGAGATTTGTGGTACAAGTCAAAAGTGAACACAGAAGTGAAATAAAAGGTTTGGTTCAAGGCGTTTCGGGGAGTGGGTCTACGCTGTTCATAGAACCTATGGGCGTGGTTGAGCAAAATAATAATATAAATGAATTGAAAATTGAAGAAAAAAAAGAAATAGAGAAAATATTATTTAAACTTAGCCGAGAAGTTGAAAAATTTTCCTCGAATATTTTAGTCAGCTATCAAGAAACAGTCAAACTTGATGAAATTTTTGCAAAAGCTTCGCTTGCTGTTAAAATGAGGGCTTGCGTTCCGGAAGTCAATCAATGTGGAACAATAAACTTGAAAAAAGCTCGTCATCCTTTAATTCCAAACGAAAAAGTACAACCAATTGACATAAGTTTGGGCAAAAATTTTGATACTCTTGTGATTACAGGTCCGAACACAGGGGGGAAAACTGTAGCTATAAAAACAGTAGGGCTAATGTGCGCTATGGCAATGAGTGGAATGATGGTTCCGGCACAGGACGGTAGTCAAGTTTCTGTGTTTAATGAAATTCTTGTCGACATTGGTGACGAACAAAATATTGAGCAGTCTGTTTCTACATTTTCTTCTCATATGAAGAATATAGTGAGTATAATGAAAAGAGCATCAGATAAAACGCTTGTATTGCTAGATGAGATTGGTGCAGGAACTGACCCGGAAGAAGGCTCAGCTCTTTCCATAGCCATACTTGAAAATCTTAGGGCAAGAAAGACCAAGACGATTGTAACTACTCATTATAAAGAATTAAAGGAATATGCCTATTTTACCCAAGGAGTAGAGTGTGCAAGCTGTGAATTTGATTTAAAACAGCTAAAACCAACGTATAAAATTTTAATGGGAAGTGTTGGGAATTCAAATGCGTTTTTGATATCTGAAAAACTTGGTCTTGATTTAGACGTGATAAAACGTGCAAAAAATATTTTAGGGGAAGATAAGGTAAAGTTAAATGAAATTTTAGGAGAATTAGAAAAAAAGAGAGTAGAAGCCGAGCAAAACAGCGCAAAGACGGAAGAGCTATATATGTTGGCAAGAAGAACCCAAGAAGAAGTAAGCAAGAAAGAAGAAAAACTTAAAAAAGAATATGAAAAAATTTTAGAAGATGCCAAATTTAAAGCCAAAATGATATTAAATAGAGCAAAAAACGAGACAGAGGAGCTTCTCAAAAATTTAAACAAAAAACAAAAACAAAACTCAAACATTGGGGCTGAAGACCGCCACAATATAAAAAATAAGATAAGGGAACTTGAAAATCTTGTAGATCCAATTGAACATCAAAATGATAGAGTAAACTCAAACGAAATGTTTTATAAGGGTGACAAAGTTTTTGTTTGTGATTTTGGAAAAGAAGGGACGGTTTGTTCAGATGAAGATGAAAAAGGAAATGTTTTGGTTGCTATTGGCAATATAAAAACTAATATTTTGAAATCTAAATTGAAAAAAAGTAAAAAAATGGCCTTGAAAAAAACTAATAAATATTTTGGCGGATTCAAGCGGGGCGTAAAGGAACTGACCAGTATGGAACTCGACATCAGAGGAAAGACCGTTTTGGAGGCATACCAAGAACTGGAGATTTTTTTAGATAGCGCTTTTATTTCTGGATTAAATCAAGTAACTATAATTCATGGAAAAGGTTCAGGAAATTTGAGAAAAGGAGTACATGACATTTTAAGGAAGAACTGCCAGATAAAAGGTTTTAGATTGGGAGAATTTAATGAAGGTGGAGATGGAGTGACAGTTGTAGCACTCAAATAGATTTTGGGGAGGAAGATTTAAATAAAAAGAGCAAGAAAAAGTCAAAAATTAGCCCTTGGCGGAGTAATAACCTCAGTATGCATATCTTTAAATATTTTAGCTGCGCTAGTTCCGGCTTTAGGTTATGTTTTGCCGGCCATAGGAGGACTGGTAATACTTATACAAGTTTTTGAGTCAGGATATAATATGGGCAGTATGGTGTATTTTTCAGCATCTGCGCTGTCAATGGTTCTATGTGCAGATAAATTCCCTGCGATAGCATTTTTATCGCTGTTTGGGTTTTATCCGATTGTCAAAATGAAAATAGATTATAAATGCTCTAAAAATAAAGTTTTAGGAATGATTTTAAAAGGTTTAGTTTTTAATCTGGCGGTAGTAATAAATTGGTGGATTTCCGTTAAGTTATTTAATGTACCGGAAGAATCGTTTTATATATTTGATTTTTACGTACCTAGCGTCCTTTGGGGTATTGCAAATGTTATGTTTTTAATGTATAATAAATGTGTGAATGATTTTATAAGGTTTTATATTAGTTTTTTGCAACCTAAAATAAAAAAAATAATAAAAATTTAATTTTTTGCTTTTCTTTTTATAGTTAATAAACGTGAAGATTGAACAAATATTAGGGAAGGAAAAAATTAAAATCTAGATTTATTTTAAAGTTAAAGGATATGAAATTATGAATAATGGACAAAAATATTACATAACCACCCCGATATACTATCCTTCGGGAAAAGCTCATTTGGGGCATAGTTATAGTACCGTGGCTGCTGATGTGATGGCAAGATATAAAAGGCTGCAGGGATATGACGTAATGTTTTTGACTGGGACAGATG
>CATOLC010000099.1 GCA_951800855.1 uncultured Ruminococcus sp. | reverse complement strand
GGATGGTTGATTCTGGGGTTAAATGTGTAGATTTTATTTGTATTAATACAGATAGACAAGCACTTTTGCGTTCTAAGGCAAATCAAAAAATCCAAATCGGAGAAAAAATTACTCACGGAAAAGGTGCGGGGTCTAAACCAGAAATAGGGCAGCGCTCTGCAGAGGAAAGCAGAGATGATATTATATCGGCTCTGAAAGGTGCTGATATGGTGTTTATAACAGCAGGAATGGGCGGTGGAACGGGAACTGGAGCAGCTCCGGTGGTCGCTCAGATTGCTAGGGAGATGGGAGTTCTTACCATTGGAATTGTAACTAAACCCTTTTCGTTTGAAGGTCGCAGAAGAATGGAGCAGGCAGAAGCAGGGATAACAGAGCTTCGCGAACAAGTAGATTCTTTGGTTGTTATTCCCAATGAACGCTTGAAATTTGCAAGTCAGCAGAGAATCACACTTATGAACGCATTCATTGTTGCTGATGATGTCTTGAGACAAGGTGTTCAGAGCATTTCGGATTTAATTTTGTTACCGGGGCTGGTCAATTTGGACTTTGCGGATGTTACATCGATTATGAAAGATGCAGGTTATGCTCACATGGGTGTAGGTCGTGCAACAGGTAAAGACAAAGCAGAAGAAGCAGCTCAGATGGCTATCTCTAGTCCTTTGCTTGAAACTGCAATAAATGGTGCAAAAGGTGTAATAATAAATGTAACTTCTTCGCCGGATATTGGTTTGGATGAGATAGAGACGGCTTCAGCCATGATAGCAGAGCAAGCCGACCAAGGTGCTAATATTATTTGGGGGGCTGCTTTTGATGAAAAAATGGATGATGAGATTTGCGTTACTGTAATTGCGACTGGTTTTGTTACTAGAGAATCATATATTCCTGTTCCTGGTAATAATAAAGTTGGTATATCTTCAAAACTCTCAGGTTTTGGGAAACAGCCGGCTATGGCAGGGGCTGGTCGGACTGCTAACACGACGCCTAAAATAAATAGTACGGATAATGACGACAATTTTTATGATATAATGTCAATATTTAACAATAAATAATATAATTTATAGAGAGATTTACATAAAAGTTTAATTTTAAAATTATATTTACAAAAAGTATATTTTGTGGTATAATACTAAAGTTATAGGTTCTAATGTTAGAGAGGTGAATAAATTGTCGAATAATGCCCAGGCATTGAAAAACAAAAAAACTGCTGAAATAAAATATCCTGAATATGTACCATCAAAGGTAAGATGTGCTTGTGGAGCTGAATTTGAGACAATGTCTACTAAGCCGGAATTAATAGTAGATATATGTGCAAAATGTCATCCGTTTTTTACAGGCAAACAAAAATTTGTTGATTCTGGTGGAAGGGTAGAAAAGTTTAACCAGAGATTTATGAAATCCAAATCTTCAAAGGAATAGTGTTTTGAAGCCTGTTCTTAGTTCAACTTATTTTAATTTTGTTGAGTTGTCAAATTGAGTATCGCAGTGCTTACTTATATTATTAAGATTATTTGAGATTTAGGTAAGATAGTGGATGATTTGATACTGGATAGGGTTTAGTGTAAGAGTTTTTTGTAGGGTTGGTGGCGGTGCAGAGGTTCTGTGCGCCACCTGTGTGTTTATCAAAGGGGTGTTCCGTTTGGAGTCGTTTAAAACTATCAAAGGTGAAGCGTCTTCAGAATTTACGGAAAAAAGATCCAGATTTATTTGTTATGCTAAACATGTTTTATCTAAAGAAGAGGCAGAAGACTATATAAAACATATAAAATCTATACATTGGGATGCAAAACATAATGTTTATGCTTATAGAATTAGAGAGGAAAATATAAGTAAAGCTTCTGATGATGGAGAACCCCAAGGCTCTGGAGGGATACCAGTTATTTCTGTTTTAGAAAAAAAAGGTTTATTTGATATTGTGGTTGTGATAACCAGATACTTCGGGGGCGTTCTTTTGGGGATAGGCGGGTTAAGTAGAGCATATTCTTATGGAGCTAAACTTGCGGTTGGGTCCAGTGAAATAATCAGCATGGTATTATGCACAGTTGTTCAGGTTTTTGTAGGATATGATGTTTTTGAAAAGATAAAGAGGTCTATTCGAAGATTTCATGCAAAAATTTCTGACTGTACCTATACAAATAATGTTGAAGCATATATACATATATATGAAGATGAGTATCCTAAATTCGAAGAATTCATAAATGAAATGGATTTTGGGAATATAAAAATAGAGGTTAAAAGCAGGGAATTCTGCTGTATAGATCAAGAAAAAGTCTTATAGGTGGAAGTATTGAGTGGATGTGGAAATAAGAAAAGAGACAGAAAATATAGAAGAGAGAACTCTCAGCAAATGGGCGGCACTTTCTAAAAATTGTAAAAAAAGAAAAAATTTTGAAGAAGAATGTCCGATAAGGACGTCTTTTCAGCGTGATAGAGACAGAATTATTCATAGCAAATCTTTTAGAAGGCTTAAACATAAAACACAGGTTTTTATATGCCCTGAAGGGGATCATTATAGAACAAGACTTACGCATACATTAGAAGTTTCTGGAATATCCAGAACAGTAGCTAGAGCACTACGGTTAAATGAAGATTTAACAGAATCGATTGCCATGGCGCACGATTTAGGGCATACTCCGTTTGGACATGCAGGTGAGGATATTCTTAACAATATTTGTCCAGGAGGGTTCAAACATTATAAACAAAGTGTGCGAGTGTGCGAAGTTCTGGAAAATGAAGGGAAAGGCCTCAATCTTACAGAAGAAGTTTTAGACGGAGTTTTGAATCATACAAAAGGACCGCTTCCAAAAACTTTAGAAGGCCAGGTTGTGAGGATTTGTGATAAGATTGCTTATATAAATCACGATATAGATGATGCGATTCGTGCCGGAGTGATAAATGCTTCGGATATACCGACAGAGTTTGCTCGAAGCACAGGGAAAACTTGCTCTGAGAGAATCAATGCAATGGTGGTATCACTGATTAAAAATCCAGAGAAAAATAAAATTAAAATGGAGCCGGAAGTTGAAAAAGCTTTTTTTAAGATGCATAAGTTTATGTATGAGGAAGTTTATCTTTCACAAGTAGCTAAAAGCGAAGAGAAAAAAGCTGTTTATATCGTTGAGTGGTTATACAAATATTTTAAAGAGAATAATCAGGAGCTACCTGGAGATATAATAGAAATATGTAAAAGAGAAGGCACAGAAAAAGGAGTTTGTGATTATATAGCAGGAATGACCGATGATTTTGCAATAAAGCTTTTTAAGGATTTATTTATTCCGAAACCGTGGAAAGGTATGCAAGGTTTAAGGCGATAAAGCAGGGATGTGTTTAATTAAGTGAGATTTTCGGATAGTTTTATAGAGGAGCTTAAGAGCAAAAATGATATTTCAGATGTAATTTCTGGGTATATTTCCCTGAAAAGAAAAGGCAGAAATATGGCAGGACTTTGCCCATTTCATTCGGAGAGGACAGCTTCATTTTTTATATATCCTGGGAATGGTTCGTTTTATTGTTTTGGGTGCGGTGTCGGAGGAGATGTAATTACGTTTATTAGATTGATAGAAAATCTTGATTACATTGAAGCAATTAAATATCTTGCACAGCGTGCAGGTATTCCTATGCCGGAAGCTGAAAAAGATGACGCTCTTCATAAAAAGAGGATGGTAATTTATGAGGTAAATCGGGCACTTGCAAAGTTTTATCATTCTTGTTTGAAAGAAAAAGGAAGCAATGCACTGCAATATCTTATAAACAGGGGGCTTAAGATTAGTAC
>CATOLC010000098.1 GCA_951800855.1 uncultured Ruminococcus sp. | reverse complement strand
GTCTGTGGCCCTTAGAATTATAGTTGACCGTGAAGAAGAAATAAGAAAGTTTTCTCCGGTGGAATATTGGACTATAGAGGCAAACCTTATTCCGAAAGGAGCAAGAAAACATTTCATAGCCTTGTTTTACGGCGATGACAACGGCAAAATAGAAATAAAAGATGAAAAAAATGCACAAAAAATAATAAACGACCTTAATGGAGCAGAGTACATAGTAGAGAAATTAAAAAAGGGAAGACGCAAAAGGTCTCCAGCTCCGCCGTTTATTACGTCAACTCTGCAGCAAGAGTCTTCCAGAAAACTTGGGTTCCAGCCAAAAAGAACAATGAAAGTTGCCCAAGAGCTCTATGAAGGGCTTGAAATAGAAAATATGGGGGCAGTAGGCCTTATCACCTACATGAGAACGGATTCTCTGAGAATTTCAGAGGACGCAATTAAAGAGGGAAGAGATTATATTTTAAAAACTTTTGGAGAAAAATATCTGCCAAAAGAACCGAGACGCTTTAAAACTAAAGCAAGTGCTCAGGATGGTCATGAGGCAATAAGACCAACAATGCCGAGTTTAAATCCAGAAAAAGTTAAAAATAATTTAAGCAGTGACCAATACAAACTTTATAAACTTGTCTGGGAAAGATTTACGGCAAGTCAAATGTCCGATTGTATACATAGCACCTCTCAGGCTACAATATCCGCAGGAGAATATATATTTAAAGCATCGGGGTACACAGTAGATTTCGACGGATATACTGTTTTATATATTGAGGGAAGTGATACTGAACAGGAAAAAGAAAAAGCTTTGCCGGAACTTAAGGAAGGGATGCCTCTTAAGCTTAAATCTCTTGATTCAAACCAGCACTTTACTCAACCGCCTCCTCGCTATACAGAAGCATCTCTTATAAAAACACTGGAAAAAAATGGTATAGGAAGACCTTCTACATATGCTGCCACCATTTCAACAATCACCGCAAGAGAATATGTAGTAAAAGAAGCAAAAGCTTTAAAACCCACGGAGCTCGGTGAAACTGTTACAAAGCTCATGAAGGATAAGTTTTCAAAAATAGTGAATTTGAAATTTACAGCACAGATGGAAAGTGAACTGGATACCGTTGAAGAGGGAAAATGTGATTGGATAGAGATACTTAAGAATTTTTATGGAGATTTTGAAAAAACTCTTGAAAAAGCGAAAGAATCCATGAAAGATGTAAAGATTGAGCTTGAGGAAAACAAAACGGATTTAGTTTGTGAACTTTGTGGAAAGCCTATGGTGATTAAACGTGGAAGATTCGGAAAATTCATAGGATGTTCGGGATACCCAGACTGCAAAAACATCAAAAAAATAATTAATAAAACGGGAACAAAATGTCCAAAATGTGGGGAAGATGTAATATTTAGGAAGACTAAGCGGGGAAGAATTTTCTATGGGTGCAGCGGATACCCTAAATGTGATTTTATTTCTTGGGACGAACCAATAAACGAAAAATGCCCGCAATGTCACGAACAGCTTTTTAGGAAAAACACTAAAAAACCCAAAATTTACTGTGCAACGGAAGGATGCGGTTATGAGAAGGTAGAAGAAAATGGAAAAAATTAAGGTAATAGGTGCTGGACTTGCAGGATGCGAGGCGGCTTGGCAAATTGCTGAAGCAGGGATTAAAGTTGAACTTTATGATATGAAACCGAGAAAATATTCTCCGGCTCACAAGAGCCCGTTTTTATGCGAATTAGTTTGCTCAAATTCACTGAAAAGTAATGAAACCACAAGTGCGAGCGGACTTTTAAAGGAAGAACTAAGGAAGCTCAATTCACTGGTTGTAGGGTGCGCAGATAAATGCAGAATTCCAGCCGGAGGAGCTTTAGCGGTGGATAGAGAAAAATTTTCCATGATGGTCACAGATAAAATAAAATCCCATAAAAATATAAGTTTTATTGAAAAAGAAGTTAGAAAAATAGATTTAGACGGAAATATTAAAATAATTGCAACTGGTCCACTTACGTCCGAGCCGTTGGCCGAACATATCTCCGAAATTTGCGGAGGTTCGCTTAGCTTTTTTGATGCGGCAGCTCCTATTGTTACTGCTGAAAGTATTGATATGGATAATGCTTTTTTTGCTTCAAGGTACGATAAAGGGAATGGAGAAGACTACTTGAACTGCCCTATGGATAGGGATGAATATGAAGCGTTTTATAGTTATCTTATAAATGCAGAAAGAGCTCCAATTAAGGATTTTGATGTGCTTGCTCCTAAAGTATATGAAGGCTGTATGCCAGTTGAGGTGCTAGCTTTGCGGGGCAAAGATGCCCTGAGGTACGGTCCAATGAAACCTGTTGGTTTAAAAGACCCAAAAACGGAGAAGCGACCTTATGCGGTAGTTCAGCTCCGAAGGGAAAACTTAATTGGAAATTTATACAATATGGTAGGTTTTCAGACGAATTTGAAATTTAAAGAGCAAAAAACAGTTTTTGGTCTTATTCCTGCCTTAAAAAATGCAGAATTTGTAAGGTTCGGAGTTATGCACAGAAATACTTTTATAGATTCACCGCGGATTTTAGATGAGGTATATTCAATGAAAAATAATTCCAGCATCTTTTTTGCCGGGCAAATCACAGGGACAGAAGGGTACATGGAATCTGTATCATCAGGAATTGTTGCGGGAGTAAACGCAGTAAGAAAAGCTAGGGGTGTGAGCAGTGTTATTTTTCCTAAAGAGACCATGATAGGAGCACTTGCTTCATACATAAGTGATAAAAGTATAAAGAATTTCCAGCCCATGGGGGCGAATTTTGGGATTATTCCAGATTTTCCTGAAAAAATCAGAGATAAAAGATTAAAAAAAGAAATGATGGCAGAAAGAGCCCTCAAATTAATTGATAAGGTGATAAATGATGAAAATAATAGTTGATGCTTTTGGAGGAGATAATGCTCCTCTGGAAATAATAAAAGGCTGCAGGATGGCTAAAGATGAGTGCGGATTTCAGATTATTTTGGCAGGAAATGAAAAAAAAATAAAAAAAATTTGCGGGGAAAATAATTTAAAAATAGACGATATGGAGATATTAGATGCATTGGATGAGATTTCCATGGAGGATGAACCTGGTGAGATATTAAAATCCAAGAATGAGAGTTCAATGGCAGTAGGTCTGAAGAACTTAACAAACGGAATGGGAGATGCTTTTGTATCGGCGGGCAACAGCGGAGCTTTAGTGACGGGTGCAACAATGATAACAAAACGTCTGGAAGGGGTTTTAAGGTGTGCATTTGCTCCTATAGTACCAAAGGGCAGAGGCTCATTTATGCTTATTGACAGTGGAGCGAATTCTCAGTGCAGACCAGAAATGCTGAGACAATTTGGGATTATGGGTTCTATATATATGGAAAAGGTTATGAAAATAAAAAATCCGAGAATTGGTCTTGCAAATGTAGGAGCAGAGGAGCATAAAGGCGATCTTCTTAGAAAGGAGTCGTATAAGCTTTTATCTGAGAGTGGAATTAATTTTATAGGGAATATAGAAGCAAGGGATATACCACTTGATGGTGCTGATGTAATAGTTGCAGACGGATTTACTGGGAATATAATTTTAAAGCTTTATGAGGGCATGGCTTCAATGCTTTTAGGGAAGCTTAAAGAGATTTTATCAAAAAATTTGAAAACTAAGCTGGCAGCGTCCTTGCTTTTAACAGATATGAAAGAGATGAAAAAACAGATTGATTATAACCAATACGGAGGAGCACCACTTATGGGGATTTCAAAACCTGTATTTAAAGCACACGGGAGTTC
>CATOLC010000097.1 GCA_951800855.1 uncultured Ruminococcus sp. | reverse complement strand
CCTATTACCTCTGAAATTGTACAGATGTTATTTTTAATTAAATCTCGGGCATTTCCGAGCCAGACATCTGTACCATGTGATAATCCCGAAATTTGCAATAAATCTGAAAATGTTTTTGGATTTGCTTCGATAAGCATTTGTCTTACAAAATTAGTCCCAACCTCAGGAAGAGAAAAAGTCCCTGTCTCAGAACCTATGTCCTCAGGTGTGACCCCTAAAGCATCTGTTGAAGTAAAAAGTGACATAACTTTCTTATCGCTCATGGAAACATTCATAACGTTTATTCCAGTATAGTCCTCCAGATATCTGTAAATTGAAGGTACATCGTGTCCTAATTCATCCAGTTTGCAGATGGTATCGTGTATAGAATGAAAATCAAAGTGAGTAGTGATATTATCTGAGTTCTGGTCATTAGCTGGGCGTTGAACCGGGCAAAAATCATAAATTTCCATTCCCCTAGGGACAACAACCATTCCCCCCGGATGCTGTCCGGTAGTCCTTTTGACACCTGTACAACCTAAAGCTAATCTGTTTTCTTCTGCTCTATGAAAAGTTATCCCTTTTTGCTCTGCATATTTTTTCACAAACATTATACCTGTTTTTTCGGCGATTGTCCCGATTGTCCCGGCCTTGAAAACATTGTCTTTTCCGAAAAGGGTTTCCGTATATCTATGAGCTTCACTTTGATATTCTCCGGAAAAGTTCAAGTCTATATCGGGAGTTTTGTCCCCGTCAAACCCCAAAAAAGTTTCAAATGGTATATCATGTCCATCTTTTAAGTAGTCTTCCCCACATTTAGGGCATTTTTTATCTGGTAAGTCAAATCCTGAGCCATAGCTCCCATCTGTTATAAATTCACTCTTTTTACATTTGGGGCAAACATAATGCGGGCACAATGGGTTTACTTCCGATATACCTGATATTGTAGCCACAAATGAAGAACCCACTGAACCTCTTGAACCTACCAAATATCCGTGTTTTTCGGAATCTGCAACAAGTTTTTGTGCAGTCATATATAAAACAGAGAATCCGTGTTTGGTTATTGAACTAAGCTCTTTGTCTATTCTGTCGTATACTATTTTAGGCAAAGGATCTCCATACTTTTGTTTGGCTCTTTCCCATGTTATACGAACCAAATCCTCTTCAGCATCTTCAATTGATGGAGGATATACTCCCGGAGGAATAGGAATTACTTCATCTATCATATCAGCAATTTGTCTACTGTTTTTTACCACTATTTCATACGCTTTTTCTTCTCCTAAATACGCAAATTCTTTTAGCATTTCTTTAGTTGTTCTAAAATATAAAGGAGCTTGCATTTCAAAATCCTTGTACCCCTGCCCTGCCATTAGAATTTTTCGGTACTCTGAATCTTTAGGATCCATAAAATGCACATCACAGGTTGCAACTACGGGAATCCCTAGCTCTTCTCCCAGTTTAACAATCGTTTTATTAAATTGTATAAGCTGATTTTCATCTGATGCCATGCCCTCTCTTATCATAAAATTGTTGTTACCCAAGGGTTGGATTTCCAGATAATCATAAAATTTTGCAATTTCAATTAAATCATTCCAAGACCTTCCTAATACAATGGCTCTAAATAGTTCCCCTGATTCACAAGCACTGCCTATTAATAACCCTTTTCTATGTTTTATCAGTTCACTTTTTGGAATTCGTGGCTTTTTATAAAAATATTTTAAATGTGAGTATGAAATAAGTTTATAAAGATTTTTAAGTCCTTCCTTGTTTTTTACAAGAATAATTTGATGATATGATACTCCTTTTTTACAGTCGGAATCCGAAAGCGCAGTATTAATTTGTTCTATATTCTTAATATTAAGCATATAAAGAAATTTTATAAATATATATGCTAAGGCTTTTGCGTCATCTGACGCTCTGTGATGGCGAAATTCAGGTATTTTTAGATGTTTTCCTATGGTGTCAAGCTTATGGTTCTTAATATTTTTTATCAGCGCTCTGCTCATAGGAACCGTATCTATATAGCTGAATTCATAGTTTATTTTATTTCGATTAAGACAAGCTTTTATAAAAGAAACATCAAAAGGTGCATTGTGAGCTACTAACACGGGTGAATCTTTACAAAACTCCATAAATTTTTCAATAGCTTCTCTTTCATCGGGAGCATCTGCTATCATAGCATCCGTTATTCCAGTAATTTCAGTTATTCTAGGGGGAATAGGACATTTTGGATTTACAAATGTACAAAAAGAATCTAATATTTCACGATTTTTTACTCTTATAGCTCCGATTTCAGTGATTTTATCATTTTTTGCACTAAGTCCTGTAGTTTCTATATCAAAACAGATAAATTCATCATCTAAAGAATTTTGACTGCTGCCCTTTAATATAGGAAGCATATCGTTGACAAAATATGACTCCACTCCGTAAATAACCTTTATATTTCCTCCGCTTTCTTTAATTTGTTTTGCTGTGTTCATTGCATCTGGAAATGCCTGTGCAACGCCGTGATCCGTAATTGCAACAGCTGGGTGCCCAAATTCATATGCTCTTTTTATTAAATCGGATGCTGGTGTCACTCCGTCCATGGATGACATTGTGGTATGCATATGAAGCTCTACACGTTTTTCTTTTGCATTATCCTTTATTTTTATCTTGTTTGCTTTACTTATGGCAGAAGGTTTAATCGCCAATTCACGGTCGTATTTATCATAAAAAACTTCACCTTTAATAACCAGGCAGTCACCGTTTTTTATTTGTTTTAAATATGTGCTTTTTTCTTTTTTTTCAATAATTTTAAGGGTAATAGAGCCGGTATAATCCGTTATGTTTATTGAATATATTTCCCGGAGGTTATCACGGGTAGATTTACAAGTAAGCTGAAAAACTTCGCCCCAAATCACTGCTGTACCAGATTCGGGACTTATATCTTTTATAGGATAAATTGCAGATTTTACTACTCCGCCTAATATAGGTTTAGCTGATTTCAAATCTATACTGGGAAGCAAAGTATCTTTATTCCTAATTTCAATAAAAATTCCATTATTTTCTACGGTTTCTTTTCTATGTTTGTCTTTATTCTCTTCATTTTCTTTATTTTCATTTTTTTCCTTGCTCTCTATTAGCAATTTATTTTCTACATTGTTTTCATTTGCTAAGCTCTCTTTTTTAGAATTTATATTGTTCCCTCCATATGAGCTGTTTTTATATCCCATATTAAGAATTCCTGAAAAGGAAACTTCTATCTTTTTTCCAAATTCATTAAAAATTTGCTCTTTTATCTGCTTATCAATCTTTTTAAAAGCAATAAAGTTATATCCGCCATGTTTCAATTTTATATCAAGCGTATTCTCGGCTAAATTAACTTCAGAGTCTTTAAAAATTGCATTAAGCAAAGGACTTTTACAGAAAAATTTTTGCAAAAATCCTTTTATTTCTCTAGAGACATCCTGTTTGTTAAATTTATTATCAATATCACAACTATCTGTTAATTCATCATTAAACAACTCAACTTTAAGTTTTTTAAGATTTAATTTTTTAATATCAACTATATTTTCGAGGGTGCTTACTAAAGAATTTTTATCTATCTCATCTTTTTTTTCTTCTTCACATATATCTGCTATTATTACCATAGATTCACTTTTTTTATCAATATTTATATTTTTCACTACAATGGAATCTATATAACCAGGAACTTTGGACTGGATTAAATAATTTTCGAAAAGTTTGCTGAATTTTTTCATACTTATATATCATGCCCCCTGCATTTTATTAATTTCTATTATAAGATTGTCTAAAATTTCCTCTTCAGGGATACTCCGTATCTTTTCACCCTTT
>CATOLC010000096.1 GCA_951800855.1 uncultured Ruminococcus sp. | reverse complement strand
TTATTTGCCTTAAAAATTAATTTTGCAGAAAGTCTATTATTCCTAAATAAGCAGACTAATGCATAAAGCCAGCTTTCCTAATAGCTTTTATTAATGGTAGGCATCATAAATTAAATAATTTTAATACTGAAAGTTCTTCTTTATTCAAATTCACCACACCAAGCCCAATAAACTCATTATCTTCATATACTCTGAACTTAGCTCCGTCCTGCCAACTTTTAAAATTTTTTAGTCTGCTAAGCATTAATCCCCCTCCATTTTTAAATCTAATTGATTGCTTTAATGAAACGTCTATTCTATCTAAATCAATAAATAAATTAGGGATATCTATGATTATTTTATTTATTTCTCCTGTTTCAATTTTTCTGGGGATATCTTCAAGTTGTAAACATTGCTCCAACTTAAATCCATTGGACTCTATTCTCCTTAAAAAATGCATCGTCGCACCACACCCCAAAGCGTCACCAATATCGGCACAAAGAGACCTTATGTATGTGCCCTTAGAGCAAGAAACCATTAGAGCTGCTTCTTGATTTTTTGTATCAAAATTTAAAATTTTTATTTCATCTATACAAATTTCTCTTTTTTCGCGCTCTATAGTCTGCCCTTTTCTAGCTAATTCATAAAGTCTTACACCATCTTTTTTTATTGCTGAATACATTGGTGGAGTTTGGAGTATATTACCCTTAAATTTTTTTATAATCTCCTCTAAATCATCTTTGGATGCATTTTTATTTGAAGTTTTTAAAATTTTACCTGTAATATCTAAAGTATCAGTTGATATTCCAAATTTTAATTTAGTAATATATTTTTTATTGTTATTTTTTATTAAATCAAGTGCCTTGGTCGCCTTCCCTAGCATAATAGGTAAAACCCCCGTAGCCATCGGGTCTAGCGTACCCATATGCCCTACTTTCTTTATACCTAAATATTTTTTCACCATATAAATTGCTTTAAATGATGTAATTTTTTCAGGTTTGTCAATTGCTAAAATTCCATCTATACTCATAAATAAATTTTCTTCTCTATGTAATCTAATATTTTTGTGCGACTATTGTCTAGTTTTCCTTCAAAGGTGAACCCAGCAGCATTAATATGTCCTCCACCTCCAAATTGTTTACAAATTTTGCTAGCACTCACCTTTTCAGAGGTTCTAACTGATATTTTGTAAGCTCCCTCGCCTTTTTGCCGTATAGTGATTCCAATTTCAACACCTTCAATACTCCTAGGAATTGACGCAATCCCCTCAAATTCATTTTCCTTTACCCCGCAGCTTTTGAGCATATCAGGCGTTACAAATATTATTGCACATTTGCCATCAAAAAAATATTCTAAAGAATTATATATTAGCATCTCAAGTTTTATAAATTTCTTTGGCTTTGTATCAAAAATAAGTCGGTTAATTTCTTTAAGATTTATATTTTTTTCTATTAATTCAGCAGCCACTCTATGGGTCCGAGATGTTACATTTGAATACTTAAAACAGCCTGTGTCAGTTGAAACCCCTATATATAAGCATTCTGCCATCTCTTTGTCAATATTCACGCCCATTTCATTAATAAGGTCATATATGATTTCCGAAGCAGAAGCAGCTGAGGCATCTAAAAATGTATCAGCAGCATACTTTTTATTTGTTACATGGTGGTCTATACATAAGTCTATTTTATCTGAATATTTATCTAAAGATTCACCCAATTGCTTGACATCAGCTATATCTACAGTTACTAAAAATTCAGATTGGAACTCCTCGTGCTTTATATATTCTTCTAAAAATTTATACTTCTGAGGTATCTCATCTTCCATTAAAATTTTAGCTCTTTTTCCCATGCTCTGAAGAGCTCTACAAAGTGCATGCGACGAACCTACAGCATCGCCATCGGGATATTTATGTGCAAAAATGCAAAAATCATTGTGGCTTTTCAAGGTTTTTGATATATCTTTTAATGATGTCAATTTATAACCTCCTTTAAATATTTAGGTTATTTATTTTTCTCAGCATATCCATGCCGTACTCAATAGAATTAGTAGGTATAAATCTTATCTCGGGGATAAACCTTAGTTTAAGTCTTTTCCCTAACTCCCACTTTATATGAGGAACTGCTGAATTCAACCCATCTGTTGCTTCTTCAGCTTTAAAAAGTCCATCTATAGAGCTAACATAAATGCTGCAAATAGACATGTCCTTTGAAATATCTGTTTTAACTAAATCAATAAAATTATTTCTAACCCTAGGGTCATTTAATTCCCTTATTATAGCTGTTAGTTCCCTTTTTATGCTTTCACAGGTATGTTGCATCCTATGGCTCGGCAAATTTTTCACCTCTTTTTAATAACTTCCTTAATCTCTATACTCTTCCATTTTGAATGCCTCGAAGACATCTCCTTCTTTTATATCGTTAAAATTCTCCAAACCTATTCCACACTCATAACCTTGTAATACTTCTTTAACATCATCTTTAAAACGTCTCAAGGAGCGCATTTTATCCTCCGCAATAACAATTCCATCTCTTACTACTCGTATCTGAGCATCTCTTAAAATTTTTCCCGACACAACATAACTTCCAGATATCGTCCCCACACTAGAAATTTTATAAACTTGCCGACATTCTGCACGCCCAAGTGTAACTTCCCTAAAGCTTGGGTCAAGCATGCCTTTCATTGCAGCACTTATCTCTTCTATGCAATCATATATAACTTTATAAAGACGCATATCCACATTATTACGCTCGGCATTTTCTGCTGCTCTTGTATCTGGCCTTACATTGAATCCAACTATTATGGCATTTGATGCATTTGCAAGCATAACATCAGACTCATTAATGGCTCCAACTGCACCGTGAATAACTCTAACAACTACTTCATTATTGCTTAACTTTTCCAATGCTTGCCTTACGGCTTCCACAGACCCTTGGACATCTCCTTTTACTATCACTTTTAACTCTTTAACATCTCCAAGTTTCATCTGGTCAAACAAATTGTCCAAGGTGATTTTAGTTCGATTACCAAATTTATCTTCTTTTTTTCTGTGCTTTCGTTCTTCTGTAAGCTGTTTTGCCAATTTTTCGTTTGAAACCACATCTAGGAGATCTCCTCCAGAAGGAACTCCATCTAATCCCATTATCTTTACAGGCATTGAAGGTCCTGCTTCTTTCACCATAACTCCTAAATCATTTACCATAGCCCGTACTCTACCGACTGTAGAACCCGCAACAACTGTATCTCCTACTCTAAGTGTGCCTTTTTGAATCAGTACTGAAGCTACCGGTCCTTTGCCCTTATCTAAACGTGCTTCAATTATAGTCCCTTTAGCTGGTCGATTAGGATTGGCCTTTAGTTCCTTCATGTCTGCAATAAGCAAAATCATCTCTAAAAGTTCGTCTATACCTTGTTTATTTTTGGCCGACACTTGAATACAGGGCACATCTCCTCCCCATTCTTCCGGGACAAGTTCATGTTCTGTTAACTGTTGCTTAACTTTATCTGGATTAGCTCCCTCTTTATCTATCTTATTTATCGCAACAATTATTGATACGCCAGCTTCTTTTGCATGATTTATAGCTTCTATTGTCTGGGGCATTATACCATCGTCTGCCGCAACTACCAAAATAGCAATATCTGTAATTTGAGCACCTCGTGCACGCATTGTCGTAAAGGCTTCGTGCCCGGGAGTATCGAGAAAAGTAATTTCTCTATTATTAATTTTAACTCTATAAGCACCTATATGTTGAGTTATCCCTCCGGCCTCAGTTGATATAACATTAGTGTTACGTATTGTGTCTAAAAGAGAAGTTTTTCCATGGTCAACATGCCCCATAACAACAACAACTGGAGAACGTGGCAATAAATCTTTTTCATCATCTTCACTGTCATCTATTATTC
>CATOLC010000095.1 GCA_951800855.1 uncultured Ruminococcus sp. | reverse complement strand
ATTTAATACAATCATAACATGTTGTAGTGGTAGTACAGAAATACCATATTTATTTAAGACAGAGTTGTATCCAGTATATTTAATATTTACAAAATATATAGAGATATTGGATTTGGAATTTTGCAGTGTGGAATATGTAAGTTTATGAAAGTAGTATGCCCCATAATAAAAGTGGGGTATACTACTATTTTTTATTATGTTCGCTATTTATGTTATTTTAAATTTATGTTATAATATCTTGCAGACTATAATATGTATATATGAGAGATGAATGCGTAGCCATGATTTTATATATTTATATATAGTTAATGAGATAGTTAATTCATAATTAATTCATAATTGATAAACGCAGATCGCGGAAATCCCTTTATTTACTGGAAAAACTGGCATATAGGTAAGACTATGAAATTCTAGTGTGGAATATATTTTTCTTATGAAGATGAAAAATTTTGCGTGTGGATTATATATTTCCAATTATAAAAAAAGTGGATTATTTTTTTTTATTGTAGAATATTTATTGTAAAAGTGGATTATTTTTTTCCAAATAATGATGGGGAAATATTAGAAGATGACGGTCCAGGATGTGCAGTGGAGAGAAAAAATAACAGGAAAGCTGAAAGAGAGGAGGAGGGAAAGCGAAAATAAATGTATAAATGGAAAGAAGGGGACAAAAATATCCTCTGTCCAAAAACATTAGACAAAGGTAATCTTAATGATAAATAAAGATTTTTATTTATTATGCCTGTTAAGAGATAGCAGGTAAAGGTGTAAGAATGATGTCCGTATTCTTTAATAGAGAACGTATTAATGCACCAATGCGCTGTATCTTTGAATGTACATGATATTTCTCATAAACATAACTGATATAGATTTTTACCTTCTCAACAGAATAGGTCGTGCAGAGGAGGCCTAGATCTTTGTAATCCTCCTGTCTGAGATGGAAATTATGGAAAATCTCTTTTCCCAAAGAAGGATCAAAAAACTTCGATGTAATGCCATTCTCAGTGAGAAAGGAGAGTGCCGTTTGGTTTTCTGCTTCCTGATGTATAGCATTTAAATTAAGCTGATTCATTGCCTTGTCCAAGGATTCCATATAAGTTTTCATTTGGGAGGTGTGCTTATCGTTCTCCGCGTCAAGAATACGCCGGCCATGAAAGCAAGGGTTCATCTTTAATTGGATCTGATCTTCGTCAAATGATATAGAAAACAGATTAGTAATGGATGAGAGGGCACGACGAATAATTCCTGGTTTACAATAGCCAGGAAGAAACCTCCGTAAAGAATCGAAATCTTGAAAAAGCACCAGGTCTCTCTGGGAATCCCGATTGGTATCAATATCAAGAGCAGCACGTAAAAGAATACGGAGCTGATTTAGATCTTTGATTTTTACCAGTTCATCAAGACATTCCCTGTTAAAAGTGGCATATCCACGCCCACCCTGATCTGCAGGCAGGGAATAAGATTTGTATTCTTTTAAAAATACTTGAAATTTTCGTTTTGAAAAGCCATCTTTACAATGCATAATATAGCCGTATTCCATAAGGGCATCGTTAGCATTATGGATAGAACGGGTGGAGCATCCAATGTATGCAGCCAGTTCTTTGGCAGAAAGACCGGATATCAAACCATTTTCGTCCGGATAGGAAAAATGATATATTAAAAGTAATTTTAAGGCAATCGCCTTTAAACGCGGCTGATTGCCATATATATTTTTTTCATTTATATAGCGTTCGGTTTCATGAATCACTGTTTTGTAAACAGCAAATGGGCAGCTTGCGCAGCATGCTTTAGCTGCTTCCTGAATCTCACAAGGCATATATTCAAGGAAATCGATATTTTTATAATTATCACACGTATAACAGCCGGATGCTACCTGATCCAGCTCTTGAGTCTCCGTATAAATAATTTCCTTATAATTTTTCTGCACTCCAATGGCTTTAATCAGTGGAGCTTTGCCAATCCGGCCGTATTTAGATAAATTCAAGCTTATCACCCCGTCAAAATAAACATTTGCGAACATATAGCACAAACATAAACAATTAGACCCGAATCGGCAATAATACTTGAAATGTATCTAAGAATACGATATACTATTACTACAGTATCGGGTTTTATCGGTATTGCATACAGTAGCTAAACCGCCAAGAAAAGCTACTTGAACAAACTATTATGTAGAATGTGGATAATTTCCTTAAAACCGCCAAATTTTATGGAAGTTATTCACATTTTTTACTATACTACACATTTTGTCTTTTGTAAAATCAGAAAAATGGACTCAGAAACGCGGACTAAATCTGGGGGTATACGTAATATCACACTTTTTCATTTTGATATTGCACGTAAAAAGCAGAAAATAAGGTGAATTATCTGAATAATACTCTTTGACTGGGGATTTTAATAAATAAAAAATGACAAAAAAAAGTTAAAAAATTTTTTTAAAGAAATAGCCCCAAAAAAGCGGACTAAATGTTGAAAAAGATTTCTTAAAAGCAGATATATAAAAAAATAATCCCAAAAGAGCGGACTGAATTTAGCCATTTCTTAAAAATCAATCAGAAAAATACTGAGAAAAAAGCCAAAAAAAATTTCCATGTTGAAAAAATTGAACTCAAAAAAGCGGACTAAATACAATTTGCAGAAAAAGGACACCGAAAAAAGCGGACTGAATAAAATTTGAAGAAAAAATAGCCCCATAAAAACGGACTAAAAATTATAAAGAGAAAAAAAAGGCACAAAATATAGGACTAAATTGTATGGAAGAGCACAATTTCTTGTTTGTTACTCTTTTTCTTTGCGACAAAATTTTATTTTAGGAAGTTCATCAAAAAAAGATAGCGACAAAATTTAGGATATAATGATTATAATGAAAGATAGCGACAAAATGGATAGATATGGGACGTTTTTCAAGATATGGGACAATTAAGTAAAAGAAACCCCAAAAAAGCGGACTAAATAAAACCATTAGAAAGATACCAGTAAAAAAAATCGGTCCTTAAAGAGCGGACTAAAATATTAAGAATATGATAGGAGAAGGAAAATCGGCCTCAAAAAAGCGGACTAAATGAAGATGTTTATTGGAAAAAAGAGGGAAGGCGGACTTTAGGAGACATCTGTATATGATTCTGCACAGATCTGGATGAAAAGATAGCGACAAAATTTAGGTGACAAGAGAATCTTAGGTAAATGACGACAAAGTGAAAGATTTACAGTATTGGAGTGAAAGATAGCGACAAAATTATGATATATAAGAAAGCAATTAAACAACAGCACCCCGCAGACAGCAGGATGCTGAATAAATACTGAAATATCCTATTTGCTAGAAATCTCTTTATAAGAAGTATCTATGACATTCTTTTTATCCTCAAGCTTTTTGGTATTGAAGCCATACGCAAATAATTCATTATATTCCAACGGAAGGAAGTTGATTTTAACAGCAGAGTTCTTGTTTACAAACGTATAGTCTTTTACTACAACCTGTTTTTCCTTCAGGATATCAAGATGGTGGATCAATTCTTTGACTAAGGCGGCGTTACCGATTTTTAATAATTTCATATGTGTTCTGAAATATTTTAAAGTTAATGTTTTTGTATCAGAATCACTGGCATACTCCGTCAGGCGCTCCCTCTGAAGAATCATCATGATACCTTTTGTCTGGGGAGAATCGATACTTTTGTAGGAATCCGCAAGAATACGGGTGTAATTCTTCTGTACGTAGGTTTGAATCCATTGGTCTGACGGTGTAAATTCAAAATAATTGTCGTCTAAATATACATGGATGTAATTCAGCAGGCCAAGTGTAGATGTCTCGATTAATTCACCTGTCTCTTTATTCCTTACACTGATCGTATATTCGTATTTTTTTAGATTTTCCAACCGTGAAATCAAATTCTCGTAATGTTTATGTTTTGGGGTTTTGATACCAAAAACTTTCCGGGTAAATTCTCTTAAATCAACAGTAATCAG
>CATOLC010000094.1 GCA_951800855.1 uncultured Ruminococcus sp. | reverse complement strand
GCCTTACCTCCGTTACTATACCTGAGAGTGTAACGTCAATTGGGAACAGTGCTTTCTCGTATTGCGAGCGTCTTAACTCCGTTACTATCCCTGAGAGTGTAACGTCAATTGGGCACAATGCTTTCTTGTATTGCAATGGCATTACCTCCGTTACTATACCTGAGAGTGTAACGTCAATTGGGAACAGGGCTTTCTCGTATTGCGAGCGTCTTAACTCCGTTACTATCCCTGAGAGTGTAACGAAAATTGGGGAGGAAGCTTTTTCGGGCTGCAGCAGCTTACCTCCATTACAGTCCAGGGAGACAGGGCAACATTAGAAGGACTTCTTCATAATGTATGGTCGTCTCCAATGTGAGATATCTTTTTTATCCTAATTTTTGTTCCAAAGTAAAAGTAAATAAATTAATTTAATAAAAACTTCTGCTTAAAATATAAACAAAAATAAGCAGAGGTTTTCTATCTATTTTTGCACTGCCAGCTCTGTAAGAAAGAGACAGTAAGTATAATTAGATTTATATGTTCTAATTTTTTGTATAATCTTCTGAATGTTTTTATACTACTAGAGTCTTTTTAGCCCATGATATCATTTAATTTTTAGTTCTATCAAAAACCTTGATTACCCAAATTTCGTGTTTTTATACAGAAAATGCCACGGCGTTAGTAATATAGTGTTAAATAAAGTATTTTTCTCTAAATTTGAAAGAACTAGGGTACTTATTTTTATATCTGTCTACTCTATTAAAATTATATTTTAGTATTATATTTTTTAATAATTAATTTTAATCTAACTTAATCTTCACATCATTTGACAACAATGATATAATATATTTATATGCAAGTTAAAGGAGATTTAAAATGAAAACTAAGCGTATATTATTGATGACAATTTTAAGCAGCATATACATTGCTAATTTTACAGCCTTTGCGGGTAATACTGGTGAACCGGATAATACTAGAGAGGGCAAAAAAGTAACTTTTGCTCCTCCTCCAGCAGTAGACATGGAGACACATGGTACCCTTCAACCTATTATTAAGATGCCTAGTAGTACAAATTATATTAACCAGCCATCAACGCTTGCTGCACCTAGTAACGCTCAGCTTACTTCTGGAAAGCATATTAAAAAGAGAATTAAAAAAACATTTTCTCCAAGTGATGACGAAAGGCTAAGTGAGCTTGTAGCGCAGTTTAAGTCCACTCAAAAAGGGAAGAGAATAAACTGGAGCGCAATAGCAAGAAATATGCAGGACTATAGTGCAAAACAATGCAAGGAAAGATGGGAAAATTTTCTTAAGCCAGAGTTGGAGCAACCATTTAATGAAGAAGAAGGTAGAGTAATTATTGATGGGTTTAATAATTATGGGGCAGATTGGAATAGAATATCTAAAACTTTAGAGGGCAGATCGCCTAATGAAGTGAAAGATAAATATTTGAAAATTCGAGCAGATGGAAATTTTGAAAAATTTTCTGTAAAAGAATATTCCAACCGTTTTAAAAGTTTTTTTTCTACTAGTAGGAGCGAATCGGACACAAAATACCAACAAGAAATATCGCAGAACGTAAATGAGATGTGGTTAGTTATGAATAAAGAATTAAAAACTCACGATTTATTGAGTCTGGACTTTGTAACAGATAAACCGTTGAAGAATGCATGGGAAAATTTTAGATATGCTTCGCTATATGAATATAAAACTGAGGAGGATTGGAAAACTGCAGGTATAATACACTATATTACTTATTGCAGCGATGGAAAGTTTAATTTAAGTGAACTGGAAGTCGGTTTTACTTTTCCTAAAGGTAAGACTAATCTCTTTAAAGTTTGGGAATTATTCGCTAAAAAGATAATAAAAAATAGAGGACAAATATCTTTTGTATATCCAAATGTAATAGTCAATCCAGAGTATTGGGGAATGGTCTTTAAATTTAAAAGAATTCGTATTCAACCTACTAATTTTATTGTACAACTTAATAGTTTTAATAGTAATAGCCAATTTGGTAGAACTGCTTTGTTCGGAAAAAACTCTGAAGGGGAATGGGATGTATTGGGTGAATTTATGAATGAAGTTGATCTATTTAATATGAGGGGGATATGCTCTACTATTGCTTGCCCTACGGGTAAGTCATATGACGAGTTTTTTTTGAAATTTCAAGATAGGTTTAGTGGAGATACTGACGTCGCAATTTTAGAGAAATTTGATATTCTAGGATATATTGTTTCTATTGCACCAATAGAAACTCCACAGGGAGATAATTCGAGTGATTTTTTTGAATTGGATGATGAAGAATTTGTGCTTGGGGATCTATCAAAATATTTGATATAATTAGAACTTATGCAAAACCGATATAAAGTTACAAATAGAATAATGTTGAAAAAATTGCAAATTTTCATATAAATAGAGAAATTGGTGGGACGCATTTTAAATTGATTTTAAATGTAGTTTTCTAAAGAATGTGCTAGAAAATTCCAATTTTCTGATATTACTAGAAGGGCTCTTAATTTACAAAATGGGAGCTTTTTTCTGTTAGAGATTTTTAGTAGGGAAGTTAGGATGGGAATTTTAACTATCTTTCCATTAGAATTATTAAAATTTTTATTTCCATCAACCAGTTTAAACTAAATTCAGATAGTTTGCTTTATATTTTTGAGTAGCGATTTGCCTCCTTTTAGCACCTTTACAAAAATTTATGTATATATTGGGTAAAGATGAAGTAAGGGGGGAGCAAGGTGAATAAGTTTGTGCTTAGGCGAAAAAAAAAGAAAATTTTTGTTGTAATGGGACTAATTTTAGTGGTTTTGGGGATAATTGATTTTCGTCTAAGACCAATGATTAAAAATGTGGCTGCCAATAGGGCACAGATGATATCAACAAATGCAATTAATGAAGCTGTCCTAAAGGAGATTGATAATTCGGGGTTACAATATAATGATTTTGTTAAAATAGAAAGATCAGAAACAGGGAAGGTTCTGGCACTGACTACGGATTCAGGGCTTATTAATCGGTTAAAAGCACGAATTAGTATTGCAATTCAAGATAGGCTTTGTAAATCGGAAATAAATAAGATAGGGGTACCGCTTGGGACTCTTTTGGGAGCTGAATTTTGTAGTGGAATGGGACCATTTATTCCTCTTAACATATCTATATCCGGGAGCGTCGTTACAGAATTTGAAAGTAAGTTTTGTGAAGCAGGAATTAATCAAACTAAGCATCAAATTTATCTTAATATACATACAAAAATAAGTGCATTTGTGCCAGGGTATCCAACTACTGCAGACGTTGATACGAATATGAATATAGCCGAAACTATAATAGTAGGAGAAGTTCCTAATATGTACTCTGTGGGAAATATGATAGGGGCAAGAGGCCTAAATGATGCAATGTTTGCAGAAAATGCCAATAAGGGAAATACTGGAAAATAAAAAAAGTATTTGTTATAATCGGCTTTTAAATTATCAATGCTGACCAGCGGAGAGCTCTGGATATTGGGTCATCATAAATAGTGGCTTATAAAACTCAAAAGATAATTATTTATTAAAAATTAAGGGGACGTGAGGACACATGACACTGGAGGAAGCAAAAAAAATTGCTTTGGAGTATCAAAAAAAAATAGAGTACCATAATAAAAAATATTATGAAGAAGATTCTCCTGAGATTACTGATGATGAGTATGATAAATTACTCCGAGAGCTTGAAAACTTAGAAAATAGATTTCCGCAGCTTCAAACAGAGGATTCTCCAACAAGAAAAATAGGAGGAAATGCGTCGGATAAGTTTTCTCCTGTCATTCATCATGTAAAAATGGAAAGTCTGCATGACGCTTTTTCGAAAGAAGAGATAATTGCATTTGATAAGAGAGTAAGGGACTTAATTGAAAACCCTGGATACGTTGTAGAGCCAAAAATAGACGGACTTTCTGTGGCACTGGAATATAAAGATGGCAAATTTTTTCGAGGGTCTACACGAGGAGATGGCTCTGTTGGCGAAGACATTACGGAA
>CATOLC010000093.1 GCA_951800855.1 uncultured Ruminococcus sp. | reverse complement strand
CTGTATGCTCTTCTCACCAAACGAGCGGTCTTTTCCAGCCGGAAGTATTATAGGAAAACCCTTTCTTGAGTTAACTATCAAATCAGTAAACCCAGAAAATTCCTTTTTTAACAAATTGACAATATGAGTTAACCTAGCCCTAATAGTTGTAGCTCCCATCAGAGGTTCTCCATTTATCTTTAAAAAGTATAATTTATGGCTAAAAATCCAACCATCAGGCAAGAACTTTTCTTCTTTTACACAAGCATCTATAAACTTTGGTACATCATCAACCTTTAGGGTAGGATTGGAATATAAACAATAAAATGCCCACTCCAAAATACTGTTTTTATTACTAAAAATGAATGCCACAGGTATATGCCGGTTCACTTCATTAGGCGTAAATAGTTCCTGCAAACTCTTTTTTTTATTAACCTCAACTAATTCCTTCAGATTACACTCTTTCTTTTGTGGGTCTTTTGTAGAAAAAAACTCTTCAAAACACTTATTCACATCAGCCATGTTATTGACTATCCCATCAAATCTCGACTGCGCCCCGTGAAGCTCTTCAGCTACTTTCAAATAATTATTTATGCTTATTTTACAATCTAAAAATATTTCATAGAGCAATTGGCATAACTTATTTCTTAATTTTCTTTTCTCGGATTCTTTTTTTACTTTGTCTTTATAATCTTGTATAGACGTTATAAACTCAGAAAGAATGATAATTAATTTTTCAGCTAAATCCTTACATTCAGCTATAGTATTATCTGTAGGATGGTCATTTTTAAAACGCATATCATCTACTGGAAAAGAAAGTAGTTTTGCCGCCAGGCAACTCTTGTTCAGTCCCTTAAGAGAAGCAGGATCTTTAATCTTGAAAAAGCTTTGTCGCCCTAACCAACCCCCAAAAAGATCATGATCAATCCCTTTAAAACTTCCAGACTCACTACTTGAAACAATTCTTCCCAAAACCTTTCCTTGTTTTCTCAAACGAAGCAAAGCTGAAACAATATACCCAAAATTGTTTTGTAGCAACTTTAATTTTTCTAATACAATATCCGTGCCTTCTATATCATTTCTTATTTTTTCTACTTTTTCTATTGATTTATCTATCTCATTTAAATTGCCTGTATTACGTTCCAACTTAAAGCCCCCTTTATCACAAAGCATATAAGCTCTGCAAAAATTTTATATAGATTAAGACTATTAATCGGTACATGTTACTCTGATTTATCGGTATTATCTCCAAAAATTCGCTTGTTCAGGTCTTTACTTGACTCATTGTATTCCCTTTTTACTTGAACAAGTCTAGTCAAATCATTTTCAATGGATTTTATTTTTAACAAGATATCTTTAAAAATATTCACCCAGACATTAATCACTTTTGTCCTGTAAGATCTTTTATCATCATCTTGTTTGTAAGAGACTAATCCATCATAAGTTTTGTTAACTGTCAGATAATACTTATTCACAAAGTTACTCAGTTTCTCGTAATCATCCTTCTTTATTTTGTCAAATTCATTAGAATCAAGTTCAACTAAAGTCCCAACTGGACAAGAATTTGCAATGGCTGGCATGTTAAAATCCCCAAACTTGCCATTAGAACCCTTGTACTGTTTTGAAAAGGTAGTTAGAGTATCATTCTTTCCAAAAAGAGCCTTACTTACATTAGCTAAACCGCCTTTGTTTACAATTTTATTCAAAAAGCTACCACAATATTTTAGATAAGCTAAACTGGCAACCAACAGCTTAAGCATCTTTTTATCTTCAACCGTTTTCAAAAGTTCACTTAAAGTCTTTTTACTTTCAAATTCACTTTGCAGTGTTTTAATTTCATTTAACATTTTTTCAATCTCTTCGTCCCTAATCTTTTCAGATTTACTTTTTGGCTTCTTTTTGGTTTCTTTTTCTGGAGCTTTCTGATCCTCTTTATTCTCTTTAACCTCTTCAATTTCTTTATCTTTTTCGTCTCCCATAATATATCACATCCATCTTTTATATTTTTGAATACACTTAACAATAATCAAAGGTTTTTATACTATACAATCCCCAGATTTAATGTTAAATTATATCATTTTTTAAATACTAAAATTATAAGACTTACGCTACTTTGCAGATAATTACATTTTTATTTTAGCATTTATAAATATAACTAATCATATATTACACATATAAAACTAAATTGTCAACATTTTTATGTTGCATTTATATATTTTTGTGTTTTTAAAAATTTCACTATATTTTTATAGCTCAAAAACTTAAAAATCTATCTAATTAATTATTTCTGACTTATTGACTCTATTTTTTCTAAATCCACCAATTTGCGCTAAGCTTTTAAAAACAATTGATTTTATTTTTATGAATTATATGCAATAGTTTTAGCCACTAAAATCTCAACAGAAAAAATCTTGGAAGTTTGAGGTTTGGTTTTTTCTGTAGCATAAAACAACTATACCTACTAAAAAGTTAGATATTTCTATTTTTAAAGACAAAATTAATAAAAAGAGATAAAAATCATACTATCATTAGCGGACACACTTGCAAACAAACATATTTTAAATTTTTTCCCAAAAAAACATACAACTTTTAAGTTTATTAACTACAAATAGCAGCAAGATAGTTTCAAATTTTTATAAATAATATAATTTTAAATTGAAATTAATTCAAAAAATGAAATTTTTATGTATAATATAACTATATATGCTTTTAAATTGGTCAAAATGATAAAAATTGAAAAGGGGGAAGAAACTAATGCCACTTAAAAAACATAAACGGGCTAAAATGCAGAGTCGCAAAATTAGAATTAACGCATTTATAGACAGATGCAAAGAAATAGAAAAATCAGATAAATTTAAAAAATTTTTCCCAAAACATCTTAATGAAAAAGTTGAAGTTACGCCAGAACTTCTGCAGTTGATTTTCGGAAAATCTGGATTCCTGCAAGCCGGATTAGACCTTCATTACGGGAAATTTTCACAGTTTTCCAGAATAAGCGTTACGATGTATAGGCAATTAAAACTAAATTCAATTTGCAAAAATATCGCCAAAACGCTTGATAAAAATGATGTCAACCTTTTAAATAATCTTAAGCCAAAGCTTGCAAATATTAAAGAGTTGATTGAAAACCTCAGCCCGGAAGTTCGACGGGAACTTGATAATAAAACATGTATTCCCTCCGAAGCGGGAAAAACTGTCGCAAAAGGGGTTGCTTTTGTTGGAACAGCTCTGATGGCTAAGCCAGTGATGGACATAATAGCAACGGCTCTAGATTTCGCTGCATTCCCTGGTTGGTGGATATTGTCGGTTGCGCATATCATGGTAGATTTGTCCAAACCGATCGCTGCTATCGGCAGCTGTATTCTGGCTATTACTGGAATTGTTGTGGGAATAACTGCTGCCATTAAGAAATTTAAAAATTATCTTGATTATAACGAAGATATAGAAAAACTTAAACAAATTCAAGAATCAATTAGCGAAGTCGGAAATACTCTTAAAAAATTAAATATATACTTTGACAAATGTGGCACAGCTAGTGGAGACTTCCAAGACTTTTTATTCGAAATAATAACAATTTGGAAAAAATATGTGATTCTCTATAGTAAAAGAGCTCTGAGAATAGAAAAAAGGAAGAAAAAGGCACAAGCAAAAGGTAAAGAAATTAGCAAAACAGATGAAATGGACATATGGAAAATGCATATTGCTAAGACAATCGTAAAATTAAAATTAACAGACGCTAAAGCTTTCGAGAGTGCATCCATCGCAAAACAGAAGGCGTCGGCTAGTCTGTGAAATAGTGTGCGGCCCATCATAAACGTTTTTTATAAAAAATGGATAAAAGTATTCCTACTGCAGTCATTTATATGAACCGCCAAAATTGCGAGTACATCAGCTGGAACTGCCCCCGAAAAAACGGACAAAGGATTGAAAAAATCGCACCCCTTCTGTGATAAAATAAAAAACAGAGGAGAGAAAGAGAATGAAAAAATGGAGAACACTTGAAGAGAGAAAGAAAGCTTT
>CATOLC010000092.1 GCA_951800855.1 uncultured Ruminococcus sp. | reverse complement strand
CCTTTGATATTGAGCCAGATTTTATACGTGCGTCGCTCGACGAAGAGGAATCATCTCATATAGACTACGAAGATGGAGTAACATTAATAATGATAGACAGTCCCGTAGTAGAAAAATCAGGACGGAATTTAACTTATTACACTATGCCTCTTAGCGTTATGATAACAGAGAAAAACGTTATAACAGTTTCAGTACGCCAAAATTCAATTATAGAGGAATTTGCAAATGGACTTATAAGAAATGTGAAAACTCACCATAAGACTCACTTTGTTTTATATATTATGCTAAGACTTGCAAGTAAATATTTGCAGTATCTTAAGCAAATAGATAAGATAAGCACACGAGTTGAAGATGAACTCCAAAAATCCATGAAAAACAAAGAACTTGTGCAACTTTTGGAAATTGAAAAATCGCTTGTATATTTTTCATCGTCACTTAAAGCAACCAAGATAACTCTGGAAAAAATTATGCGTGGCCGGCTCATAAAACTGTATGAAGAAGACCAGGAGCTTTTGGATGATGTTTTAATAGAAATAAAACAGGCAATGGAAATGTCGGAGATATACTTAAATATTTTGTCTGGCACAATGGATGCTTTTGCTTCGATAATATCTAATAATTTGAATATAGTTATGAAAATTTTAGCATCAATTACATTAATTTCATCTATGCCGACAATAATATCTGGAATTTATGGCATGAATACCCCGAATTTCCCATTTATGGATTATTGGTGGTTCCCTCTCATACTTTCGGGATGTTTGATGTTAGGCTCGTATATAATTTTGAGAAAAAAAGATATGATATAACTAATATTTGAATAAAACAACATTTGCTTGTAAAAATAATCCTATATAAGATTTATATGGGAGTGTCTTGTGTGATAAAAGGAATAAAAAAACAAATAATAGAAGTGAATGAAATTAATCATCCGTATTACGAACGGGCGTTTTTAATCGTAAAGCCCGAATATTGTGATTGCAAAGAAAGATATTTAAAAAAAGCGGCAAGAAAACTTGTTAAAAACTTCGGAACACCGTCTATTCTAAAAAAACGAACTAATATTTTTGATTTAGTACTGAAGTTAGGAATAGCGGCAGGAATTGGGGCAGGGCTTACAGCTTTGGTTATGATGTGAATTCATACATCAGCAGAGAAAAAATGAAAATCCAAGAACAATATGGCAGAATTTTCTGACCCATTTTTCTTGGATTTTCTAAAGCAAGTAAGGACACGGTTCTGTTATAAATTTATTTTTTATTCCAATTCTGTAGCATTTTTTTTAACGATTTCCAGAGTTTGCTCGGACACATGCTTGAATTGTGCAAAATGCTTTTCATTGTCAGATCTCTCTCTTCGTGAGCTAGCTTTTAGACAAATATCGTCTTGTTCATCAATATAAAAATATTTATCTTTGCAAAATGCTTTCAAATTATCTGGGTTCTGGTAAGAGCTACAGAATTCTTCCTTTATTTTATTAGATACAAAAATTTTACCTATTAATAATCGCCTCCTTATTTTATATAATATCACTAAAACTAGGGGAAATCAATACTAATTTAGTGGTTTTATTGTAAAGATATTAGTAATTCACATAAAAGCAAAAATATCTTAGACAAGATTATTTTGTGATTTGGTTATATAATGAAGTAACTTTAAAAATATTTTTACTAGATTTTATAAATTATAAAAACTAAGATGACCTTTTTTCGAGAAGATAAAAAGGGGTAATTCCTAAAAAGCCTAGAGACCTCTTCTCGCTTTCACACAATTCACACCCCCCTACCTAAACGACTGAGCTTTACCCGAGACACTCTGGGTTCTTAACTCTACAAGGTATTTAGACATATAGTCGAATAACTTCAAAAGCGTATTCTAAACTTACTGAGTAAAAAGATTAGAAAGCTGGGACCGGGCAGCAGCCCGGTCGTTTAGGGGGAATTAAAAGGGGGAATCGAAATCCCCCTTTTAAACATTTTTTGGTTCCTTTTTTGTTGTTTGACAAAAATGAACAAAGAGATCTAGGCTTTTTGCTTCGCTTTTTTTAAAGTTATTTGACGATATTAAAAATCTCTAAATGGAATTATCTTTGTTTTAAATAATTATTAAATTTAATCTATTGAGTAGGGAGCTGGGAATTATAGAGCTTATAATAAAATCCTTTGGTACTTAAAAGGGATTTGTGATTTCCTATTTCTACGATTTGTCCTTTATCCATTACAATAATTTTATCTGCGTTTTTTATTGTAGAAAGCCTATGAGCAACTATTATACATGTTTTGCCTTGCATCATTTTATTAAATGTGTCTTGTATTTTAAGTTCAGTTCTAGTATCGATGTTGCTTGTTGCTTCATCCAGCAAAAGAATCTTAGGTTGTGTAAGCATGACTCTAGCGATTGAAAGCAGCTGTTTTTGTCCTTCGGATATACCATCTCTGTTTTCTGAAAGGATGGTATCATATCCGTGCTCAAGTTTTTCAATAAAATTGTGAGCATTCGCTAATTTAGCAGCGTTTATTATTTCATCTAAAGATGCAGTTGGCTTGCCGTAAGCTATATTATCCTTGATTGATGCACTATAAAGCCATGTATCTTGGAGAATCATCCCATACATGCTACGAAGGGAATTTATATTTATTTTATTTATGGGAATATCGCCAATTTTTATATTCCCTGATGTTGGTTCATAGAAACGCATAAGAAGATTTATAATTGTAGATTTTCCACAACCTGTGGGACCGACGAGAGCTACTTTTTCACCATGATTTATATTAAGTGTAAAATTTTTTATCACAGAAATGCCTGGAACATACGAAAAACATACATTTTCTATTTCAATTTTATTCTTTTGTATAATTGTATTTTTTCCGTTTAAATCTTCTGTTTGAGTAGAAATTTTAGCTAAGAGCTCTGTGCACCGCTCTAATGAAGCTATTGAAGCCTGAATCTCGGCAATTACTCCCATAAAATCTGTAAACGGTCTGGTATACTGGGCCGTGTAGATAAGTATAGAGGATATATTTCCTATGGTAATACTTTGATGCTTCACTAAAATATAAGCACTTGTAGCCCCAACAAAAGCATAAATTACCCATGATACAAATCTGATGGAAGGATTGGCCAGAGAAGATATAAATTGAGATTTTACTCCAAACTGGTACATTTTATCACTTATTTTCCGGAAATCTTTTATAGCTGAATCCTGATAATCAAATGCGTTTACGATAAGCTGATTAGATATAGTTTCTTCTGAAAGATTAAGTAGATTCCCTTGAAAGTTTGCATATTGTCTGAAACTTTTGTACGAAAGCTTGGTTATAAGCCAAGATGTAAGGATAAGAAGAGGAGTTAAAGACAATACGATTGACATTATAATAAGATTAGTAAGACCAAGGAACAGTATTGAACCTATTGCTATAGTAACGCCCGAAAATATCTGGGTAAAAAATTGAAAAATCCCTTCTCCTAGTATTTCTAAGTCGTTTATTATTCTGCACACGATATCTCCGTGTGGAGTGGAATCTATCTGTTTTAATGATGTAATATTAATTTTTTTGAACATTTCTTTTCTGATAAAGGACTCGGTTCTGTACGACAGAGTTGCACTATAAAAAGAAGCTGTGAAACGAAAAATAGCGCCTAATAATGTAACTAATCCAATAACTAAAAGATTTTTTAATATTTTATCGAAATCAACTTGGTTAGGATATAAAGCTAAATCTAGAGTTTTTCCTATTAAGCTTGAGATGAAAAGTGCTCCCACTGTGGCAAATATTTCTGAGGAAGTAGCTGCCAATAAATAAAAAGGGGACCTTTTTAAGTTATGGTATAAATATTTTATTGAATGATTTTTCATTGTAGTCTCCTTTTGATTTTGCTTTTGATAAAAATTTCCCTATTGTATTTGAGATTTATAAATATCTTTATAGATACTGCAGTTTTCTAGAAGAAATTTATGGGTTCCTAGCCCGACTGACTTACCGTTATCCAGAACTAATATCTGGTTTGCATCCCATATATTGGAGCATTTTTGAGAGATTATGATTTTTGTGGTTCCCTTCAAGG
>CATOLC010000091.1 GCA_951800855.1 uncultured Ruminococcus sp. | reverse complement strand
GTATTGTTGTTAACCCCTGGTCTATCTTGATAACTTCTCCGATAAGCTTTTGCTCTCCGACATAAACCATTTCCAACATTGAAAACTGCGTTGTTCCTTTAATCGTCACAACCGGGCCATTAATCCCATAAATCAGGCTTTCATTAATCATAGCAGCAAGCGCACAGATACGCCCTTTTCCCCACCTTTCTCAGCGTAGTAATATTCAATCTCTTTTTAAAAAATCCTGTATAAACTGGTTGCCGTATTTTTCCAGGAACCATTCTTCCTGTGCGATAAGTTTAGAATCTATTGTTTCATCGGCTATCACGCCCTCACTCTTGCTATATCCCCGTATCCCACCAATTTTTATGCTTTTATCAGGCTTGAATTCACATTCTCTTCCAAACGCTTCTTTAATCATATCTTCATATTTTAAGTCTTTTTCATATACATAAAGAACTACATCATTATTTTTTAATCTATCAGCAATATTTTTGGTATATCTAATAAGGCTGTCCCTATATTCTTGAGTTTTTGTAAATTCTATAAGTTGCTGCTGACTCTCTTTGAATATGCTTTTCAGCATGCTTTGCCTTTTATGGTCAATTCTTTTGCGTCTATCCAATACTTTATGCGAAACTTCAACTGAAATTTTATTCTTAATTCCATTAATTTCTCTTCTAAGAATTAATTTCACATCTTCAATAATCTCAGCTTCAGCTTTTTCAAGCTCTTGTTTTTCAAGTTTTTCCATTTCCTCTAAAATTTCTGTCTGTTGTCTCTTAGCATGCCTATCTATTGCACGTAAAAATCTACTTACCCGTTCGCCGTCATACATTCTTTCGCCCCCATCCCAATAAAAATCAAATTTTCAGACCTATAGCATCCCTTACATATTTCATTATAGAATCAGTCGTTCTGCCGTTCCCGTGTCTATCAGGAATTTCCACTATCAAAGGACCTCGGCACTTTAATTTAAGCTCATAAACCAGACTTTCACAAAGCCTTATAAGTTTTTCCGTTATCAAAATCACAGCGACATCTTGCATCTGTACAGCTTCATTAAGAGCCTTTCTCACTTCTTGTTCTTCATGCACAAGTGTCCCACTAATGCCGGCTAAACGCATTCCGACTATCGTATCTATATTATCACTTATAAGATAAAACTTCATAGGCTAACCCTCCAAAAGCTTATCTATCTTACTGAAAATCATTATAGATACTAAAAGACCATATAGAGCAATTCCTTCTCCGAGTGCAACAAATATAAGAGATTTACCAAATGCCTTTGGATCCTCAGATGTAGCAGCGATTGCTGCAGGAGCTGCCGATGCTACGGCAATTCCTCCTCCGATGGCAGAAAGTCCGATTGAAGCTGCTGCTGCTATGAGCCCTACAGAAAAACCAATTGCTGCACCATCTTTTGGCTGAACACTACTTGTTTCCGAAATAGATTCACCCTGAGTCTCCGAAGCTCCAGATACTTTACATATCCCCGGAATAAAGAAGCACATGAGCATCACAAAAACTGCAGAAGCTATTTGAGAAACCACCGCTGTTTTTTTATTTGCACCCTTCTTTACAGCTTTAATAGCAACCGCCGTTGTAAACAAAATAAAAAGCGCAGGTAATACACAACATGTCATTAATACTATATTTATCATAAAATCCATCCTCCAAAATTTTTATTTTATTTTTTTATTTGTTTTTTATTTTATTTTTTAATTCTTTATTTAAAATTAAAATATTTTTTCTAACTTTGCTTTTTTAATTTTACCGGCATAAACGGCCTGCCTTGACCTTCAAAAAATCTACTGAACATTTCGTAAAACTCAAGCCTCATAACCTGAATGCCAGCTAAAAGCGCTTCTAGACACATTACAAACACATTTCCGACGATTACAGCTATGAAATAACCCGCTCCGCCAAGCATCTCTGCTATAGTAAATACCACCATCATCATACCGGCATGTACAAGTACAAACGCTCCTACTCTTAGAAAAGACATTGTATTAGTCACATAACTTAATATCACTTCAAACAATTCAAATATACTCTGAGCTAAGTAATTCCCCCAGCTTTCCGGTTCCCAATCCTTTTTGCCTTCCAGCATCGGCCCTAAAACTTCACTAAACATTATAAGCACTAGAGGAACTGCGATAAAAATTACTACATTTATTGGATTTACAAAATTTAAATGAAAAATAATCGTGTCCAGCAAAAAAACAATCGCAGAAACATATAATATCAATCCTGAAACTCCGTTTTGTCCAAAAAAGGCATCTCCATATTTATGGCGTCGGATTAATGAATAAATATTTAAAATCATGGTAAAAATTAAAAGTACAATTCCTATTCCTACAGCTGAATATATAATTGTATTAGTAGAGCTTGAATCCATTACTTCAATAGGTTTTCCACTTAATTTAAATACCGATTTATAAAAAGGGTCAAGTAAATGCTCATAGCCAAAAACTGAACCAAATATAGTCCCAAATATCGCCGAAGATATACCACAAGATATCAGAGGTTTGCCAAGTCTCATTTTTTTCAGTCTCCACATAAGGTACCCTACTATAGAAATCATCAGTCCTTGACCCAAATCAGCAAACATAATCCCAAATAATAAAGTATACGTAATTGATACAAAAACTGTAGGATCAATTTCATCATACGAGGGTAAACCATATGTGTCCACAAAAAACTCAAACGGACGAAATATTTTTTTATTTTTAAGTTGCACTGGTGGGGAATGTCCTAAAATATTTCTGCCTGTTTCGGTTGAATATTCCACTCCGTTTACCTCGGATAATTTATTCCCGAATTCTCTCTCTTTTTCTGCCGGAAACCAACCAACAAGTATAAAACTTTCGTTGTATCGGGCCGCAAATTTTCTTATCTCAGAAAATGTTTCCATTTCTTTTAGCTTTGAATAAACTCTTAAACATTGTCCTTGCTGCTGGTTCCAAAGCAACTCCATCTTTTTCTTTAATAAAAAGATTTCCTCGTTCATTTTTCTGAATTCAGATTGAAGTTCTTCTATTTTTTGCTCTACAGTTCCCTCAAATGATTCTATTTGGACACTTTCAAAATAAAGATTTGAAAAAATCCTATCAACTTCATCGAGTTTTTCAATTGGAGCAAAATAAATACCCCAGCAGTAAGAGTTATCATTGCTACAAGGAAAAAATAAAATATTATCATCTGAACTGTAAAGTGGAATTTTTTCTAAACTTTCTTTTGGGAGTCTGCCGAACCTGACCTTTACATATTCACAATCTATTAAATCCTTTATTTCCACATTTAAACCTTTAAATTTCTCAATTTTACTTATCTCATTTTTATATTTTTTACTTTTTTCTAAAAGTTGCTTTTCTTCCTTAACCAATTCTTTCATTTTGTCTGAAATATAATCTACATATTCTTCAATTTGTGAATCATCAGCATCAAAATCACAAACTTCAACAATTTTAAGCTTCCAACCCGCTGGCTTTGCCACTTCAGATAGTCTATTGATAAGCTTTGCATACTTACTTTCCTCACTTACCGGTACAAAATTTTCTGTATTAGAATAAAATGAAAAAACATTATCTGGTCCAAAAGAAATTGCAGACTACCTAATAAAACTTTTGGAGAAAGCTGTGGACTTAGGTTATTTAAGAAAATAAAAAATAGTGGGGGAGTAATATCCCCTATTAAAAACCACTCTATAAACATTCGCAAAACATAACTTTTGCGAATGTTTAGTATTTATACGATATTTAATTCTCAACTTATATAAAAAAACATGTATATCCTTATCATAAGGATATACATGTTTAGGATATACATGCTTCTATTTATTTAATATTCTTTTCTACCAATATCTGTTCTAAAGTGTTTTTTATTAAAGTCTACAATTTCAACACCTTCATAAGCTGTTTTAATTGCCTCATCAATGGTATTACCAATACCAGTAATTCCTAATACACGTCCGCCAGAAGTCACAAGTTTTTCATCTTTTTTTGCTGTTCCAGAATGAAATACTATCGTATTTTCTTTTTTAGCAATTTCATCTAGCCCTATAATTTCATATCCCTTTTCATA
>CATOLC010000090.1 GCA_951800855.1 uncultured Ruminococcus sp. | reverse complement strand
TCTCTGAATGCAGTTTTTGGCGGACGTTTGAATCGGGACATGATAAGAGAAGGCTGTGAAAAAGCCGTTGTTAGTGCTGTGATTAGTGAAATTTCCGATGAAAAAATAAGATTTATTAATGATTTGGGATATGAGGCAGAAGAAAAGGGAATTCTTTTGTATAGGGAGATTATCCAAAACGGAAAAAATATTTGTAAAATTAACGGAAGACCAGCAACGGTGTCTATATTAAAACAACTGCGTGCCGGTTTTATTGATATCTGCAATCAGCACGAGGGATATCGTTTGCTTTCAGGAGAAAATCATATTAAATATGTTGATTTATTTGGTAAATTTGATAAAGATTTGGAAGAATATAAAAAAATCTATGTTGATATGATAAATATAAAAAAGAGGATTCAGGAAATTTGTTTAGACGAATGCGAAGTGCAAAGAAAAACCGAATTTTTGCAATATGAAATAGATGAGATTGAAAATGCAGATATAAAAGAGGGAGAGAGCGAAAAATTAGCTGAAATTAAGAAAAAACATAGTAATCAGCAAAAAATACTGTCTTTTTTAATGGAAACCAAAGAAATTTTAAACGGAAATGAAATAAATATTGGTGCAATAGAGGGACTCCAAAGGAGCTCTGAACTTTTATTTAAAGCTTCTGAATATATTAAAGAGACGGATGCTCCAGCGCAAAGGCTGCAAAATCTGTATTACGAAGCTCTGGAATGCTTAAGTGAAGTGGAAGCCATAGCGGATAATATGGAATATGAACCAGGAGAACTTGAGCATGCGGAGGAAAGATTGGATATTTTACATAGGCTGCATAGAAAATACGGATTGACAGAAAAAGATATATTAAGCTTTTTGGAGTCCGCTAAAAAAGAACTGTTAGAAATTAAAAATCGAGAATACAAAATCCAGGAATTGGAAAAAGAATTTGATAGATTAAAAAATTTTTCCGATGAAAAAGCTAAAATATTATCCCAAAAAAGAAAAATATTTGGTGAAAAGTTTGCTGAAAGGGTACAAAATGAATTAAGATTTCTTGATATGCCAAGTGCTGAGTTCAAAGTAGAACAAGAAAAAATAGAAAATGGAATAAATGGATGCGATAAAATAAGATTTTTTATTTCAGTCAATGCTGGAGAGTCCTTGAAGCCTATAGAAAACACAGCTTCTGGGGGAGAAGTTTCCAGGATAATGCTCGGGATTAAAAACGTTGTATCTGAAGGAGAAGGGGATGCAGTGATTTTTGACGAGATAGATGTGGGGGTGAGTGGAAACGCAGCTAACAAGATTGGTCTTAAGCTTAAAAAACTATCAAAAGAAAAGCAGATAATATGCATAACTCACCTGGCTCAGATAGCAGCTTTGGCGGATGAACATATTTTGATAGAGAAAAAAACTGAAAACGGGCGTACTTTTTCATCAATGCATAAGCTTGACTTTGAAGGCAGGAAAAGGGAATTAGCACGCATAATTGGAGGAATCAACATATCGACGTCAACCTTAAAGGCCGCAGAAGAAATTATAAACGATAATGAGGATTATAATATAAGAAATTAAGATTATTAGAAAGAGGTGGTTTTTTGAAAGTGGTTATTGAAGTGTCTGCAAGGCATATACATTTATCAAGAGAGGCAGTGGATATTCTGTTTGGAGAGGGGTACGAGCTTACTCCTAAGAGATTTTTGTCCCAGCCGGGGCAATTTTTAAGTGAAGAAAAAGTAGAAATAGTAGGTCCCAGGAATTCAATCAAAAAGGTTTCAGTTCTTGGCCCTTTAAGAAATAAGACCCAAGTAGAATTATCAATGACAGATGCGAGAATGACAGGAATAGATACAGTTATCCGGGAATCAGGGGATTTATCTGGTACTGCAGGCTGCGAAATAATAGGTATTAAAGGTAAGTATAGGATAAAAGAAGGTGTAATAATTGCAAAAAGGCATATCCATATGACACCCAAAGATGCCGAAAAATATAATTTAAAGGACGGACAGGATATAGCTGTGAAAATTTCTGATAAATTGAGGTCTTTAATATTTGGGAATGTGGTAGTAAGGGTAAGTGAAAAATTTTCATTGGCTTGTCACATAGATACAGATGAGGCAAATGCTGCAGGTATAAAATCAGAAACTTTCGGTGAAATGATTTTAAAAAGTCCGCTTTAAGTAAAGAGATTAAAAGGTATACAAAAAGGCTGGAAGTGCCACTTGTGCAGATAATAAAAAAATTAAATATGTAAAATCAGTTTTATTAAGTGGGTATTTGAGGGCATTTTAGGCTAAAACCATTGCAGTATTTTTGCAAACCTTTCAATATCATATTTTCTTTTATGGTACTCCCGAAAGGCTGTGATTATTCCATCACAAAATATTTAAATATATTAATAAAAACATTTTTGGATATTTAACTTTTATTATAGAATGATAGACATCAAAAAACGGCAAAACATCTTGAAAGCTATGCACTGTGTACAAATACTCTCAAGACGTTTTTTGTAAAGTGTCTAGCTTTCAGGCTTATTCATCCTTGTTCTTTTCTTTCATTGCCTTTCGATATTCGTTGTCGGATATCGATATCCGGTTAGCACACTTTTCAACCGCCGCTTTCTCGCTGTCGGGGTAGACGAGGGTATAGAACGCACCGGCCGGTATGACAATGAGTTTTTTATCATCACATTTAGCATTAGGAAGCTTGCTTTTAAAGTATTTATCGAGGTCTCTCATAAGCTGATCTCCAAGAATTATATTCACATCAGAAAGATCGTCATTAAAAGAATGAAAGCGAAATTTAAATCTTAGCAAGGTAAACCCGTCGACATTCGCCTTGGCGGTATACCACCACACACCTCCTAATTCTTTATCTACCCCGATTTTTAGAAGCCTATTTTTTAAGTCTTTACCGTTTCCTGCCATAATTAATCATCCTTTCTTTATATTAATTTATGTAATATCTATATAAAAAATAAATATTACACACAAATAATAGCACACACACACACATATATATATATTGTGAAAAATTATCACATTAACTTTGTTTTAAATAGTAATATATAATAATTCAATGAGATGTTTTTCACTAAAATATGAAAAACCTCATGGAACTATATATCGATATTTTAAAAAGTTATAAATATAGATTAATAAGGTCATAAAAGTAATGTGCATTGATTTTTATTTTTTGAATAGCCACCAAGTTATTTTGTGTAATCAAGGTTTATGATAGGGAGTTAAAAATTAAATGATAGTAAGGGCTACGGATTCTAGGTCTGCGAAAACATTCAGAATTTGCAATGATTGCGTTCGTTTTATTAGTTATACCAAAATTGTTCCAGAGTCTGAAAAAACGGTTAATAACGCTCTCAAATGTGAAAATTGCCTACAAAAAAGATGGGGAATATCTACTTCACAGCTTAAAAGATAATTTTCTTGTTTTTTATCTAGTTTGGTATTTACAGATTTGATGTTTAAACATGAATAAAATCGAATTACAAAAACAATCGTTGAATATGAAAGAAGTTTTGACAACACAAGATATATGTGGTGCTGGAAGCATGGAATTTACCTTTGAAATCATAAAAACTATTTGGATGTATAAAAGGGAAAATTGGATTTTTTATATTTTAAGGGTCTCTACCGTGGATGATGTATTTTAATATTTCATCTTATTATGTTAAAGAATTTATAGCTGAGACTAAATACTAGCTAATTTTCTTTAATAGTTGTTTTTTGATTTTTGTCAGCTTTTAGTTTTTAGCTTTTAGTTTTTTGTTTTTGAAATTGTTGTTATTTTCATCAAATTCTTTGTTTTTTTCATCTTTTTTATCTTTGTTTTTCTTTTCCGTTAGACATTCTATCAATTTTTCTGTTTTTTTATCATCTTTTTTAATATGTTCAATACTGTTAAACAAACTCTCTATTACGAGTTGACTAGCAGCATGTTTCTGGTGGAATAGATCCGGATTCAGACTAGCTGGATTTTCTAACTCGTCTTTTGTTATATATAAATCAGCTCGACCAAAAATTAGTCCCTCCCTAGGCAAAGTCACCCTTACAATACCAGAGCTTTTCAGAACACTGGAC
>CATOLC010000089.1 GCA_951800855.1 uncultured Ruminococcus sp. | reverse complement strand
CAAAAAAACATTTCGCTGGAACTCAAAATCAACTTATCTATGGAGTACTTTTGATGTTTATGTTATAATTAGTTGCTGTTGAGAGCACAAAACATAAAATTATACTTAAATAAATATATTGCACCCAATTTTCTGTTTTTTAATAAGGAGTAAAAAATCTTGCTTTATGACGATTTAAAACATTACATAAATAAGGAAATGGCTTCCTTCCACACTCCCGGCCATAAAGGAACTAAAATATTTGACCAGCCTATCTGGGACTTAGATTTAACAGAGCTGCCGGAAACCGATAGTCTTTATGAAGCAAGTGGAGTCCTCTTTAAAGCTGAGGAAAGAGTAAAAAAGCTGTTTGGCTCAAACAAAAGTCTGATTTCCTCCGGTGGAAACACTCTTTGCATTCAAACTATGATAAGGCTGGCCTCTCTGGATAAAAAACCTATTATAGCAGGAAGAAATATACATAGGTCTGCCGTGGGAGCGATGGCCCTTTTAGGGATTCAGCCTGAATGGGTTGTCCCCGAATACGATAAAGATATTAATCTGCCGGGTGGAATAAATCCTGAAAATATTAAAAACAGACTTGATAAAATTGGAATTCCAAGTGCTGTATATATCACTAGCCCTAACTACCATGGTATGCTCTCCGATATAAAAAGCATTGCAAAAGAATGCAGAAAACGAGACTCATTACTTTTGGTGGACAACGCTCACGGCACTCATCTTAAATTTTTAAAAAATTCACTTCATCCTCTTGACCTGGGCGCTAGCATGTCCGCAGATTCGGCACATAAGACTCTTCCTGTTCTAACGGGAGGTGCATGGCTCCATATAAAAGAGCAAAATTTAGTGGACAGGGCAAAAGAAGCTATGGCACTTTTTGGTTCCACAAGCCCGTCTTACCCGATTATGTGTACATTAGATATTTGCACCCATTATCTTATGACTCAGGGAAAGAAAGATTTTTCAGAATTAGTAGAAAAAACTAAAAAAATAAAAAACACCGCAATCGAAAAAGGATTTATTGTTTCCAAGGGGATGTGCGACCCTACAAGGATTACTTTTTCAGCAAGACCTATTGGGTACACAGGAAACGCACTAGCACAATACTTAAGGGCAAATGGGGTTGAACCAGAATTCAGCGATGAAAATTATGTTGTTCTAATTCCCTCTCCGTTTAATTCAAATGAGGATTGGAAACGATTAGAAAAATCAATTATAAATCTTAAACCTAAAAAAACTTTGAATTTTTCTCGTCAACCGGATAAAATCACCTTACCAGAAACCCACATGACAATAAGAGAGGCTGTTTTTGCAAAGCATAAAAAAGTTTCTTTAGAAAATTCCATAGGAAAAGTTGCTGGAGAAATCATTTGTCCATGTCCACCTGGAATTCCTATTGTTATGCCAGGCGAAGTGATTGGAAATTTTGAAAAAGAGCTACTGATACTTTATGGAATTTCTGAAATACATGTGGTAAAATAGATTTTATAAATATGTGAGGAGAATTATAATGAAATTAGTTATAGCAATTATGAATAAAAATGATGCTAATGTTGTTGTGGATGCATTAAATGAAAAAGGAATCCAAGTAACTAAACTTTCAACAGCAGGAGGGTTCCTTCGTTCTGGAAATACTACTTTGCTTATAGGGATTGAGGAACATAAAGTTGACCAAGTCATAAGCATAATATCAGAACTCAGTAGTGAAAGAAAACAATTAATGCCAAATGCAATCCCGCCTGAGCTAGGAATATCCACAATGCTTCCCTTTGAGGTAACAATCGGTGGGGCTACAATATTCGTACTGAATATAGACAGATATAAAAAGGTGTAAATAAATTGAACAAAATATTATCTAATAAAAATCAAAAAGGGCCAGACAATATAATCAAAAGTTTATGTCTATTAGCTGTCGAGGGTGAACTTGCTCATTCTATTTTGCTGGAAACAGAAGATACAGCTAAAAAAGGTCTAAAATCTGCACTTTGTATTGCTAAGACCCTACTTTGCCACAAACAAGGCAAAAGTCCCTGTAATACCTGCACTGCATGCAGAAAAATAGATTTAGGTTCGCATCCAGACGTAAAAATCGTATCAGCTAAACCCGGATACAAAGCAATAAGAGTTGATGATATACGGGAAATAAGGCTAGACGCCTATTTATCGCCTAATGAATCTGAATATAAAATTTATATAATAAGCGACGGAGGACTAATAAATGAACAAGCCCAAAACGTTTTTTTAAAAATATTGGAAGAGCCTCCTCTCAACATAAAATTCATAATAATTTGTGAGTCGAAATTCCTAATGCTTCCAACAATCCGTTCCCGAACACAAATTTTTGAGTTAGGCGATGAACATAATATTAAGTTTTCAGCTAAAATCAAAGAAACTATTAATCAAATTTTAAGTGCTATTGTGGAAAAAAATGATTTTGCTCTCTTAAAGGCCACTGCAGAATTAGTAAAGAATAAAGATAATTTTAGTAAAATCATAAAAGAACTATATTATATTATCTCAGAAATATGTATACAACGTACAAAAAATGAAGATATGAAAAATTATCCGGGATTTAATAATATTTCTATAAAAAGGCTTTTAAAAATACGCAGAGCAATTATTGAAATAAAAGATATGATAAACAAAAATGTTAACACACAAATCGCAGTATGTGAATTTTGTATAAAACTTGGAGGAAATTAAATGCTGAATATTTTAGGTGTAAAATTCAGAGACATTGGAAAAATATATTATTACTCATCCGAAGATTTTAAATGTTCAATCGGAGATTTTTTAATAGTTTTGACTAAACGTGGACTGGAAAACGGGCTAGTAAAGGTAATAAAAGAACTCCCCTCCTCTTGCGTTCCGGAGGGAATAAACAATGGAAAGATTATTCGTAAGGCTACAATAAAAGATTTAGGGGAAATACAAAAAAATAAACAGCTAGAAAAGAAATTCCACGAAACATGTAAGCAAAAAATAGATGAGCACAATTTAAAAATGAAACTAATAGAAACCGAATATTTGTTTGACAGAAGCAAACTAATTTTTTACTTCGTGGCAAACGGCAGAGTAGATTTCAGGAATTTTGTAAAGGAACTCGCATATATTTTTAAAACACGAATAGAGCTTCGTCAAATCGGAGTTCGTGACGAGACCAGAATAATGGGAGGGCTGGGTATTTGTGGAAAATCGTTGTGCTGTTCTACTTTTCTTAACGATTTTCAGTCTGTTTCCGTAAAGATGGCAAAAGACCAAAATATAACATTAAGCCCGTCTAAAATTTCCGGTATATGCGGTCGGCTTATGTGCTGTTTAAAATTTGAAGAGAACTCATATTTAGACAATATTTATAACCAGTCCCCTCAAATAGAGTCTCCTCCAGAAATAAATTAAAAATAGAAAGTTTAACTAATTAAAACCAATTTTGAAATGAATTTATTGGATAACAACCTCTTGGTTGTTTTTCTTTTAGTTTTTATTATTTTCTCCTATATAAATCTATACCTTCAAACTCATCATAGCCAACATTCCTCCCCTATCTCCTCCTTGAACTGCTCTGTGAGAAAATAGCATATCTTTGTTGCACTTGGTACAAATATCAGAAATAATAATATTTTCCTCTTTAACACCTGATTTTATTAAAGTCTGCTTATTAGCTTCATTTAAATCTATATTAAATACCCCATTTTTCTCAAAAACTATTCTATTTATGTTAATAAAACCCACATCTCTAAACTTTTCTGCTACATCATTTTTTACAGCAAAACAATCTTTGCAAATGGATGGCCCTATACAGCACACTATTTCTGTAGGGTCTGAACCAAATTCGCTTATTAGCATATTTACGGCTTCTTTTGGTATTTCTTTTACTGTTCCCCTCCATCCCGCATGGACAAGCCCTATTGCTCTTTTTTTAGGGGCCAGTATAAAAATTACTGGGCAATCAGCATGAGATGTCACCAGAGTTACACCAGGAGTGTTAGTTATTAAGCCATCTGTGTTCGGAAAATCTGAAGGTCTTTTTTCTCCTGAACCTATATTCTCTTTTTTTGCCACACCTATAACATTTCCATGACTCATTATAGGC
>CATOLC010000088.1 GCA_951800855.1 uncultured Ruminococcus sp. | reverse complement strand
GGTTTTCATCTGCTCCAAGTTCAATAAATAAATCTACAACCTCATCTACAACTTCATCCGGCCGTACTCCAGGTCTATCTATCTTATTTAAAACAACAACCGGTTTTTTACCAAGTCCCAATGCCTTTTTTAGTACAAATCTTGTCTGTGGCATACAGCCTTCAAATGCATCAACCAGCAAAATGACTCCATCAACCATCATAAGGATTCTTTCAACTTCTCCGCCGAAATCAGCATGTCCCGGTGTATCCACTATATTTATTTTGGTTCCATTATACATAACTGCAGTATTTTTCGACAAAATCGTAATTCCTCTTTCCCTTTCTAGGTCATTGGAATCCATCACTCGCTCAGCTACAGTTTCATTTGAACGAAAAACTCCACTCTGCTTTAACATCTGGTCCACAAGAGTTGTCTTCCCGTGGTCAACGTGTGCAATTATTGCTACATTTCTCAAATCAGTTCTTTTATCCAATTTGTTCACTTCCTTTCATTTTGATAAAAACTAAATTTTTTCTCCATCTATCTGCTCTTCTATCATATTTTTAAACTTGCCACTTATTTCCTCCCCATGACCAAGAGGAATTTTTTCACATATTTCAAAAACTTTGTCACGCATCCAAAGTCCAGGGGTAACCCTCACCGAATACCCGCATCCATTTGCTACAATCAGTTCATACGGGTCGAGTTTAGGCAGACCGTATATCGCAAGAATTGCCATTATTACTCCTCCATGAGCAAAAACAGCAGATGATGTGATACCTTTCTTTAATAAATCATTTATCAAATTTTCAACGGCACTGCACAGTCTTTCCTTAAAGTGTTCTCCACTTTCTCCATTTGGAGGAGTAAGCTCTCTTCCACTTTTAATCCATGCATGATATTCCTGATTATCCTTAAGGTCGTCTGGAGTTTTCTCTTCCCAGTCTCCGAAATCGCATTCCTTAAGCCCTTCAATCACTGTCGGTTCTGCATCCGGATATATAACCTTGCAGGTTTGAATGCATCTTTTCAGCGGACTGCTATAATAAGTCTCAACTTTCGGGTAACTACAATTATTTTTCAGACTTTTAAGTTTATTAAATCCCTCTTCGCAAACCGAAATATCTGTAACTCCAACATATTGTCCCTTTATATTAGCTTCTGTCATCCCATGTCGAATAAAATTTATTATATACGATTTCATCTATATTTCCTCCACTTTAAACTTATATTTTTATTTTTCTCCTCTTTTTTCTACCTTTTTAAGTTTATTCTGTTTTCTGTGCCTGAAAATAGTCTAATTATATTTGATTTATGCTTAACAATTACTAATAGTCCTGTCATGAAAGCTATTGAGGTGCAGATTAAAACGTAATAAATGTTACCGTTAAATTTATTAAAATCCATATAATAAAATGTAAATGTTGCAACTGGATAAGTAGCCGCTGCAAAAATTGATGCAACCGAAACTATTTTTACAAATAAAAGCAAAAATATAAAAACTAAAATCACGGTAAAAAATATTCGCCAATCGATAAGCAAAGTAATTGCCCAACCGGTTAATATACCTTTACCACCCCTGAACCCAAAAAAGCAAGGATAAATATGTCCAATAACACACGCAAACCCTGCCAAAAACATTAAATACATCATCGCTTCATTGTTTGTTACCAAGGAAAAATCTAGTCTTGCAATATTTTTAGAAATCCATATTGCTAAAACTCCTTTGGCAAAATCACCAATAAAAGTCATAATTGCTGGGGCTTTTCCTGCAGACCTCAATACATTTGTAAAACCAGCATTGCCACTTCCCATATTACGGATATCCTCTTGACCATACAACCTTTTTGTCGCCAGTATTGAAAAATTTATTCCCCCTATCAAATATGAAACGCTCAATATTATAAACAATATAACTAAATGTTGCTGAAAAATTGTTAAAAAACTTTCCATAATAATATTTCACTTTATCTCCTTATATAATTTTCTAAAAATTTCTTTTCGCTCTTTTCACGTATTATAAAATTAACAGGAGTTCCTTGTAAATCGAACGTATTTCTTATGCAATTTTCTATGTACCTTTGATAAGAAAAATGAAAAAGCTCAGCCATATTTACAAAAAATACAAACGTAGGAGGTTTTACGCTAACCTGAGTCATATAATATATTTTTAAGCGTTTTCCTTTATCAGTCGGTGGCTGTGCCCGTGCCAATGCTTCATTAAGAACTGCGTTAAGTGTTCCAGTTGATATTCTTTTTGTACACGAATCAAAGACCAAATTTATAAGTTCAAATAATTTATTTATTCTTTGTCCTGTTTTAGCTGAAATAAATATTGTAGGGACATAAGACATAAATTTAAATTCTTTTTTTATCTTTTCCCGATACTCCGACATTGTTTTTTCGTTTTTTTCCAGAACATCCCATTTATTTACTGCGATTATGCAACCTTTGCCAGCCTCATGGGCAAACCCTGCAATCCTTACATCCTGCTCCGTTATTTCCTCTGAAGCATCCAGCATTATTACGCATATATCACTTCTTTCAATAGCTAGCTTAGACCTTATTACGCTATATTTTTCTACCGAATCATAAATTCTGCTATTCCGGCGAAGTCCGGCAGTATCTACAAAGTTATATTTCCCAAACTGATTCTCTATTCTTACATCTATGCTGTCACGAGTTGTCCCTGCCACATCAGAAACCAGACAGCGGTTCTCACCCAAAATCCTATTTACAAGCGATGATTTGCCTACGTTTGGCTTGCCTATCACAGCAATATTCAAAGCTTCATCCTCAGGTTCTGTTTCCCACTCCGGAAGTTTACCATACACAGCATCCAGCAAATCCCCAGTGCCATGTCCATGTACAGATGAAACTTCAATAGGGTCACCTAACCCAAGATTATAAAATTCATAAAATTCAGGAGGTGGCTTGCCTATCGAATCACATTTATTCACGCATAAAACAATTGGTTTCCCGCTCCTTTTTAAAATCTCAGCAACTTCTTCATCAGAAGCAAGCACTCCATCTTTTATGTTTGTAACAAATATTATAACATTAGCAGAATCTATTGCTGTATAAGTCTGAGATAAAATCTTTTCAGACATAATATTGCTTTCAGAAAAGTCCAATCCTCCTGTATCCATTACAGTTATGTTTTTGCCTTGCCATTCACATTTACCTAAAATTCTGTCCCTAGTTACTCCCGGAGTATTATCTACTATAGATAAACGTTTTTTTACTAATCTATTAAACAGAGTAGACTTTCCAACATTTGGACGCCCTACTATTGCAACTACCGGGCTTAACATCTTAAATTTCCCTCCTAATAATTGTTTTATAAAAATTCACTTTAAAATTTTGCATACAAAAAAACAGAGAAGGATTTCTCCCCCTCTAATCCCAACCTAAGCCTCTACTTTTATTACCTCACGCCCACGATAATATCCACAGCCACGACACATTCTATGCATCAGCTTATATTCACCGCATTTTTCGCATCTAACAAGTGCAGGAAGAGTTAATTTCCACACAGCAGAGCGCCTTTTATTTCTTCTCGCTTTAGATGTCTTTCTTTTAGGTACTATTGCCAAATTGTACACCCCCACTTTTGATAAACTCAATTTCACTCAAGTGTATACCGAGCTTTTTAATAAGTATTTTCAATAGTCATGTATAAAATTATATATCTAAATTCTAACATTGTCAACTATAATTTAATTATTTAATATATAATTTTTCATATCCTCATATCCTGGCTTCCCAATAAGGGCAAACATATTTTTTTTGTACGCCTCTACTCCCGGCTGGTTAAACGGATTAACGCCTAAAATCAAGCCTGAAATTGCACAAGACTTTTCAAAAAAATAAAAAAGTTCCCCGAGCTCCCTTTCTGAATTTTCCTCAATTTCTATCTCAGTTCCGGGTACTCCTCCATCATAATGAGCAAGGGAAGTCGCCGCGTAAGCCGCCTTTTTCACATCAGATAGTAGCTTTCCTGCAAGGAAATTTAATCCATCCAAATCTTCCTCTTCTTTTTCTATCTTTATATCTTTTTTGTTATTTTTAACTATTAAAGAAGTTTCAAATAAAAATTTACTTCCCTCTTGAACAAACTGCCCTAAAGAATGAAGA
>CATOLC010000087.1 GCA_951800855.1 uncultured Ruminococcus sp. | reverse complement strand
GCCTTGCATGAAGCTCACCCAGATATAAAAATATATTGTGCAGTTAAGGATAAATGCCTTAATGACCATGGCTACATTATACCAGGGCTTGGCGATGCTGGAGACAGAATTTTTGGGACGAAGTAATAATTTGCTTCGCCTTTTAAAAGAGGTTTTGATTTATGAGGAATATACAAGATATGCTAAAAAGCTATAGGAAATATATACTTTTTTTTTTTTTTTTTCTTCTTTGGAATATAGCATTTTATTTATCATTTGCGATAAATAAAAACAGTTTTGCCCTTTTTGGGTATGAGGACGTATTTATCAGATATTTAGTGATAGCAAACATCTGTTTTTCCGTTACGTTTTTGATTTTTAAACTTTATGATAAAATCTGGCGATATGCCGATATAGAGGACTTTTTTTATGCAGGAATAGCCACTTTTTTTGCCAACTTTATGTTTTTTATTGTAACAGTAGTATTTTATGCAAATTTAGGGATAAGAATGTACGTTCTATTACTGCTTATTTCCACATTTTTGATGATTATGTTTAGACTGGTATATAGAATAAATAAATTTCTAGACAATAAAGGACTATATGAGGTGGAAAATAAAAAGAGACTAATGATTGTTGGGGGAGGAGAAACAGCAGTATCTGTTTTGCGGGAGATTGCTAAATATTCTGCTAATCAGTATATTCCAATTTGTATAGTTGATGATGACAGAGAAAAAGTTGGCAGAAGAATTTTAGGAATAAAAATAGAAGGTTCGACGTATGAAATTCCTCAAATATGTGAAAAGATGAACATTGAGGAGATACTTTTTTCAATAACAGCGATTTCTCCCTCAGAGAAAAAAAGAATACTTGATATGTGTGCAAAAACTGGACTTAAGGTAAGGATTGTCCCGAACATATATGAGGTTGTAACTTCTGGACTACCGATTACTTCAGCGATTAGGCGTGTGAGAGCCGAAGATTTGCTTGGGCGTGAGCCGATTATTTTTGACCATAAGCAGTATGGAAAGTATATTGTGGGGAAAACAGTACTTGTAACTGGTGGCGGTGGCTCTATAGGTTCGGAGCTTTGCAGACAGATTGTAACATTACATCCCCAAAAGCTTATTATTTTGGATATTTATGAAAATGGAGCCTATGATATTCAGCAGGAAATTTTGCTTAATAATAAAGATAGAAAGCTAAATCTAGAAGTTGAAATTGCTTCAATACGGGATGAAACAAAAATTGATAAATTATTTAAAGAAAAAAACATAGATGTAGTATTTCATGCTGCGGCGCATAAACATGTGCCTTTAATGGAGACTAATCCAGAAGAAGCGGTTAAAAACAATGTATTTGGGACTATGAATTTAGTTAAAGCGGCCGATAAATACAAAGTTAAAAAGTTTGTGCAAATATCAACGGACAAAGCTGTGAACCCAACAAATTTTATGGGTGCTACTAAAAGAATCTGTGAGATGATTATTCAGTTTATGGATAAATCAAGCGAAACTGAATTTGTGGCAGTAAGGTTTGGAAATGTTTTAGGTTCAAATGGTTCTGTTGTCCCATTGTTTGAGGAACAGATAAAGAATGGCGGGCCGGTTACTGTGACGCATCCAGAAATAATAAGATATTTTATGACGATTCCGGAGGCAGTTTCTCTTGTTTTAACGGCTGGAGGTTTGGCTCAAGGCGGAGAAATATTTGTTTTAGATATGGGAGAACCGGTAAAAATAAAGGATTTAGCAGAAAACTTGATAAGACTTTCAGGATTTATTCCCAATGAACAGATAAGAATAGAATATACCGGGCTCAGACCGGGCGAGAAGCTTTATGAAGAACTTTTGCTCGATGAAGAAGGAATTAAAAAAACAAAAAGTAAAAAAATATATATAGGGAATCCTATAGACATAGAAAAAAGTGAATTTGAAAGTGGGCTTGAGGAATTAAAAGCAGCTAGTGAAAAAAATGATGTAAAAGAAATCGAACGGATAATTTCTTTTATGGTTCCAACGTTTCATCATAAGTCTTTGTCTGATTCATAAGATTTTTAATTGCCTGGACCGCTAGTTTATCGCACCTTTCGTTTTCTGGGTGGCCTGCATGACCTTTTACCCAATGGATTTTAACAGAATGTTTGTCTAGAAGATTTAAAAGTGTGTCCCACAAATCGCTATTTAGTGCGGGACCACTTTTTCCACGCATCCAGTTGTTTTCTTTCCATTTTTTAGCCCAGCCTTTTGTAATAGCATCACAAAAATACTTTGAGTCGCTGTATATGCAAACATTACAGGGCTCTTTTAGCATTTCAAGGGCTTTTATTACAGCCAAAAGCTCCATGCGATTATTTGTTGTTTGTACTTCGGCACCGGAAATTTCTTTTTCATGAGTTTTGTATCTTAATATGGATCCCCATCCCCCAGGCCCGGGATTCCCACTGCAGGCTCCGTCTGTGTATATATCTATGTTTTTCAATTTTGCTCTCCTTAAGATTAGTTTTTGAAACGAGTATACAGCATCTGGAATAAAATATCAAATAAGGTTTGTTGTTCATTTTGATGTGATGACAAAAAGTAGACAAAAGGCTTATAGAAAGAGAGAGTTTGCTTTTTAACTCAATAAAATACTACTTTTAAGTTTGACACTTTTAGCTAGAGTGCCTGGGAAATGCTATCTTGAGGGAAAGATTGAAGATATTAGAAAAAGTGGGCTGTATGTGAGCGATATTTTTATTTCCCACAGAATAATTTTCAGAAATTATATTTTTAGGTGTAAAAACTATCAAACAAAAAATTGGCAGATTGTTAGTTTTTGAACCAAAATAGAGTTAAATTGCACATTAAAAAAGTTATTTGAAATTTAAACTATAAAAAAGAGATAATACTTGACACTTATCACATATTAATATATTATAAAAGATAAATACTATAAAATAATCATAAATATTATTTATGGACGGAGATAAGAGACGGGGATTTTTAGAAAACAACAGAAAGGGAGATGTAATATGCCCTGGGTAACAGCAGAGGAAATAAATAGTTGGGAAGATATATGTGAGAAAGTCCTTGGATTAAAATATAATAATGGGACCGAGATAACTAAGTACCCATTGCCTGGTGGGACTAGAAATCTAGTAAATAAAAATAACAGCTTTACTTTGTTTTATTATGATGATGGTACGTGCACAACTAAACCTAAAGGTGTGCCTAATAAGGACGATAGTTATAGTGTTTTGTTCTCTTGGCTTTATATTATTCTTATGGAATACGCTAAGGAAAACTTTGATCAAGAAAATTACAACAAATTTTTAAAAGACGTGGGGGATGTTTTTAGCCTTCTTGCTACTGCTTTGAGTAAAATATGTACTGACAAAAAACTGGCTGCTCAATTTGCTAATGATCTGAGAAAAGGCGTACGTGCTGTGTATAAAGCGTTGAGTGATAGAGCAGACCTGCCTTTTCCTACGCCGGTTGTTTCTACGACCGAGCAACAGGATTCAAAATCGGATGAAAGTCTTGCCCTGGATGCCCCGGCCTCGTCGGAGGGGAAATTAGCTTCTCCAGGGAAGACACAGAAAAAAGTGCGGGGGATTAAAAAAGGTTTTGGGCCTAAGACCAGGCCGGTTTCTACGACAGAACAACAAGATTCAGAATCGGATGTCAGTCTTGTCCTGGATGACCCGCCGGTAAGTTTGCCTGTTAAATTGTACTTTTTTTATGGCTCCGGATCCCAAGAAGGACATCCCAGAGAGGTGTTCGACTTGTTCAAACATTGTGGTAAAAATAAGTTGGGTAAATTTTTGATTTATATATTGATGATGGGCTATACATGTCGAGATAGTGGATTTCAAATATGGTGGAAAGAGCTGGTGGGGCCGGGCCTCTCGGCCCCGGCACATCGGGATCTTTTGACTGTGAAAGTCTGGTGGGCATCTGACAAGAATAAAACTGATTTGGCTGAGATGACTGCTTCGGAGGCGTACGATCTATTGCCGAGGGGTTCAGAAAAAAACGGAAAGCCTCCTGAACTGTTTGCTAGAATACGCTATACCCCACCGAAAATGTCAAGCTCGGGGAATTCTCAAAAAAAGAAACTGGCAAGTCCACAGTTGGTGCAAGTGTATTATCGCTATGGAGACGATGACTACGGCTATAGCAAAGGCTTATTA
>CATOLC010000086.1 GCA_951800855.1 uncultured Ruminococcus sp. | reverse complement strand
TTTAATTCCCAGAGCGAAGCTGAAAACAACGAGGCAGAAGACCAAAACGAAAGTCAGGATTTGACTACTTCGATCAACAATCTGGGGTTTCTCTTTAATTCCCAGAGCGAAGCTGAAAACAACGAGGAAGAAGACCAAAACAAATCTCAAGATTTGCCTGGCTTGACTAACAATCTGAATTTCTCTGGTGTACAGATCGAAGCTGAAAACAACGAGGAAGAAGACCAAAACGAAAGTCAGGATTTGACTACTTCGATCAACAATCTGGGGTTTCTCTTTAATTCCCAGAGCGAAGCTGAAAACAACAAGACAGAAGACCAAGACGAAATTCAGAATTTGCCTGCTTCGACTAACAAACTGAGTTTCTCTGGGTCACAGAGCGAAGCTGAAAACAACAAGACAGAAGACCAAGACGAAATTCAGATTTTGGCTGACTTGAACAACAGTCTGATTGCCTCTGGTGTACAGAGCGAAGATAACTCGGAGGGTGTATCCTTGACTAGCAGTCAACTCAAGGAGATGCTAAATAACCAGTCTGGCTTGGATGAAAGTGATAATGACTTAACTATTAGCCAATTAAATCAGCAAATTCAGGACTTTCTCAACGAAGAGGAAGATAACTTGGTGGATGTGTCCTTGACTAAAAGTCAAACGGAGAAGATACTAAATGACTTGAGTTCCTCGGTTGACTTGGATGAAATATGACTAAAGTCTTAGGGGATTTATAATATGAGACTTGATCGATATCTGCTTTTCAGGAAGGATAGCTAAATTAATATTTACGAATATAGGTTCATTATATAATAATGGACCTATTGTTTTTACTTTAATTTAAAGTTTTACAAATAAATTGCAATTTTATATTGATATTAATTTAAAAATATGATATTATACTGTTAATGCAATGATAAGTCAAAGATTAGTTTCTCTGCTTGTAGTGTGTTGTCGAGAACAGGAGTCTTGTTTGAGTTGGGTGGGATGGATGTTTAGCAGAAAGGATAATAGATTATGCAAAAGCTAGAAGTGGGATTGTTAGCATTAACTAGTATTTTAACGGCAGCAGGGTTAGTTGTTTCGGTAGTTGTACTGGTTAATGGTAAAAAGAACAAAGATGCGATTGAAGACCAGAACAAGTTATTAAAGGGAATTTGTTCCCAAGTTAGCAATAGTGAGGATGATTTTCCCATAGATCTTGGGAATGATGCAGATAACAGCAAAGATTTAGAGCTTAAACGGAAAATTAGTAAAGCTAAGCAAGAGCTTGGGAACGTGGAGGAAGCCGCCAGCTTGATGAAACGCTTGACAAATGTTATAAATCAAATACAAGGTGTGCGAAAAAATACTGTTTTTACGTTAAATGCAAGTGACTATCCGTTTTTATTTGATGACGACTGCGCTTATTTCCAAGGGAAGGATGACGTGGACAGACTGTTTGACAAGTGTGAGGACATCGCCAAAAGTTCTGATAGAGCGAAAAATATGTTATCAATAACTGCAGAAGAAATTTGGACTCGCTTGACAGGCGAACAGTTTAGGTGGTTTACTTGGAACATACCTGTTGATCCAGTTAGACCTTTATGTTTAGCAATGCAAGAAGAGATAAACATACGAACTGAAGACGCAAAAAAGGCTCTGGATGATGCTTATAGTGAGTATACTAAGTTCAGAGAGAAAATAAAAAAGGCTAAAGAAACTGAAAAAAAGAAAGATTAAAAAATGTTTAAAGTTTATTAAATTCTGTCCAGTTTTTTGAAATTTCTACATTAGTCTCCGACGGTATATTAACTTTCCCTTTTTTCGAATGATAGTGGGGATAATTTATCGGCTCAGTAATTTTGAATACCTCCGTTTTTTTGTTTTTTGGCTTTATGTTTATTAAATCAGAAAGTTTTTCTGGCTTTTTCATAGATTAAAATCTCCTTATGATAAATTTATAATGAGTTTATCTAGAATAGTTTTATCATTTTTGGCATAAATTATACTAATTTATGTTGAGGTGATAAAATTGAATTTAAAAAGAAAAATTTGCTTAAGTTTGGCATGTATATTGGGGCTACCTTTACCGATTTGCCGGGCTGAAAATATCAAACCCGAGATTAGTGCTCCATCTTATGTTTTAATGGAGCAAACAACAGGGAAAGTTATTTGTGGAGAGAATTTTCATGAAGTACGATATGCGGCTTCTGTCATGAAAACAATGATACTCCTTGCAGCTATAGAGGCGGTAGACTGCGGGAAAATTTCTGAGGGCGATATAGTAACCATAAGTGATGCTGCGGCGGAGGTTCCGGGTGCAAATGTGTGGCTTAAGTCGGGCGAATTAATTAGCGTAAAAGATTTAATTAAGTCTGTAGCAATGGTTTCGGCTAATGATGCATGTTTTGCACTGGCTGAGTTTATAGGTGGCTCGGAAGGAAAATTCATTGCTATGCTTAATGAACGTGCTAAAGATTTGGGCATGAATGACACTATATTTAAGGACTGTATAGGCTCTGACGAAGATGGGAATGTCACAAGCGCTTATGATATGGCGCTTGCCTCAAGAGAGCTAATGGACCATAGCAGTGTTTTGCCGTATATTACAACTTGGATAGACCATATCCGAGATGGACAGACTCAGATAGTCAATACTAATAAAATGATAAAAACTTACCAAGGGTCAATGGGCATAAAAACTGGCACTAGCGAGAAAGCAGGGAGTTGTATGTCAGCTTGTGCTGAGAGGGACAAAATGACTTTAATTGCGGTAGTTTTAGGAGGGGAAAATAGCAAAGATAGGTTTAAGGATATTGCAACACTTTTGGATTATGGTTTCTCATCGTATGTCATGGCTGAACCTCGAGTTCCTGATGATTTAATTAAAGCAATCCAAGTTAAAGGCGGAATGACTTCAGAAATTGAGGTTGCTCCGCTGATTGAGGGCAAATTTTTAATTCCTAAGGGGAAAGAAAGAGAAATAGATTGCGATGTTCAGATAGAACAAGAAATAATTGCTCCGGTTTCAGCAGGGAAGAAGGTCGGCTCTGTTATTTATAAGCTTGCAGGGGAGACTCTGGCTGAGTACGATGTGGTTACAGTATGGGACGTGGATGAGATTAATTTTTCTTTGATTTTAAAAAAATTGTGGAGTGGATTCTTAGCCCTTTGAGGTTATTTATGAGTTTTTAGCCGGATACTATATACTATGTTGAAATACTGAGCCGTTTGGTATAGAATTTTATTTTAAGCTAGGGGGGCTGTAAGTGGGAATTAAATTAAACACACGATATTTAAAAAAATTTGTAAACCCAGATGATTTTTTGCAAATTATGCCGGAGGTAAAGACTGCTCATGAAATTCTTAATTCCAAAGAGGACGTAGCGAAAAAGGCGGTAGGATGGCTTGATTTACCTGTTAACTATGATAGGGAAGAATTTGAAAGAATTAAAAGATGTGCAAGTGAAATCAGGCGGAACTGCGATATTTTTGTAGTTATAGGCATAGGAGGCTCTTATCTTGGAGCTAGAGCGGCAATAGAATTTCTAAATTCTTCTAATTATAATTTGATGGGAGAGAATCAACCCAAAATTTTTTTTGCAGGGAATAACTTGGATTCTGACCAAATTCAGGATTTAATGTCTTTATGTAGAGGGAAAAATTTTTGTGTTAATATAATTTCCAAATCTGGAACAACCACTGAACCGGCGATAGCTTTTAGAATTTTCAAAAAGTTTATGGAAGATGAATTTGGTAAAGATGGGGCAAAAAAAAGAATTTTTTGTACGACGGATAAAAACAAGGGAACGCTAAGAGAAATAGCCCAAAAAGAAGGCTATGAAAGTTTTACAATTCCGGACGACATCGGTGGAAGGTTTTCTGTTTTATCTTCAGTTGGACTTTTTCCGATGGCAGTTAGTGGAGCAAATATAGATGAAATTATGCTAGGTGCATCATTGGCTAGGGATAAATTCATGGTATTTGATTTGGAGACAAACGATTGCTACAAATATGCTGCAGCTAGGAATATATTGTATAGAAAAGGTAAAATAGTTGAAATTTTTGCATCGTATTCGTCAAATTTTACAGTGCTCATGGAGTGGCTCAAACAGCTTTATGCTGAAAGTGAGGGAAAGGATAAAAAGGGGATTTTTCCGACTTCTGCAATATATTCCACGGATCTTCATTCTTTAGGGAAGTTTGTTCAAGAGGGAAGTAAATTTTT
>CATOLC010000085.1 GCA_951800855.1 uncultured Ruminococcus sp. | reverse complement strand
CAAGGCTTTCCTCTTTGCCCAAACTTCCGTTCTTTATCACTGCTGGTATAAATACTCCTTTGGAATCTCTCTCCATTCCCTGGACGACTCTCGTATCTTCTAAAATAATCCCATTCATTTGCATCTTTTTGGAAAGTTTTTTGCTCAAATTATCGCTTAAATCACCGTCTTCTGCTGTAATTAAAGGATAAACTGCCGGCATGTAAAGCACTCCTGCTGGTATAACCTCTCCGTATCTTTCTTTCCCATTTTTTTTAAGCGTTAACATATATAAAAGCATCTGCATATTTAGCCCATAAAAAACCTCACAGAGCTTAAACTTCCTTTGCCCTGTTTTATAGTCAATAATCCTGATATAACTTTTTCCGTCAGTTTTCATAATATCTACACGGTCAACCTTACCTTGAATAAAAATCTTGCCCCCGGAGGGTATATCAAGTTCAAGAGGTAAAATTTCCCCATTGTTAGAAATATTTAGCTCATAGTCAACCGGGAAAAATAAACTCTGTGAAAATTCTTCAATCAATCTTTTCAAAAGGATTTTTATAGCCTTTTTGCATCTTAAAAAAAGATACTTAAATCTGGAGGATTTATTTTTATTCCCTCCAAGATAATCTCTAACATATTCTTCCATGAGACTATCAATATTTTTTCCCATTTTTTCCTCTTCAAGGTTTAAAATCTCTTCTTTAGAATAACCTTTTAGAAATTTTTCCAAAATAAAGTGAATCAAATTTCCGTATTCAAGTGAATTAAACTGTGCTCGCTTTCTCTCTTTAGCTTTCAAACCATATTGACAAAAGTACTGAAATTTGCAGGAATAGAATTTTTCTATTTGAGATGCGGAAACTTTTATGTTTTCACCGAAAAGTTGTTTTGCGACATCACTCTTAGCAATTTTCATCTCTTTTTTTTGTCTTGCACTGTATATTGCTTCAATTTTATCTTTATAATTATCATTTTTTAGAAAATAATCTCTAAGTGCCAAAGGAATATCATCGTTTTTATTAAAATCTCTTGCACAAATATCAAACGCCGATTTTAAAGTCCATAGGTAATCCTCCTCCTTAAAATTATATTTATCTAAAATTTTTATATTTGGAAATATACTTATTATCTCTTTTACTATTTCAGACGGAAACTTTATTTTTCCCGTCAAATCTGATGATGTCCAGCTGACAAAAATATACTCAGAGGCTGAAGTCACAGCTAAATAAGAAATAAATCTTTCCATCTCATACATCTGTTCGAAATCATCGTAAATTTCCAGTCCCATTGAGGCAAGCTCTCTTTTTTCCGTACTACTAAAAATTCCTGATGATACAGGCGTAAATGGGAATTCCCCTTCAACCGTCCCAATAACAAAAACTGCTTTACACTTTGAAATTTTTCTTTTGTCCACTGAACTGATTGTTACCTCATCCAAACCCTGAGGAATAAACGAAATATCCTCTGATTGTACAGCAAGCCTTAAAAGTTCCATGTATCTTTTTGGTCTAACAAAGATTCCTTTTAATGCCGATGCTGCCTGGTCCAAAGCCGCCATAAACATATCCCAAATTCTGCTTTGTTGCTCTGCTTCGGTCAACTTGCCTTCAGCTATAAGTTTTGTGCAAAATTCCCTTATATTTTTACTCATATGTATATCTTCCAGAAAATTATATAAAGCTAAAGAAATTTCATCTCCTGTTTTTCCAAAGATATTTTTTTTGAGCCTAACAAGAGGTTCTATTACTTTTTTTCTTATTTCTTCAATTTTTTCAAGTTTCCCTTTGCAAGATTCATCCATCTGACGAGAAAACCCCTCAGGATGCATATCAAATGGGATTTCCCATCTTTCTCCACTTATTTCCCATAGAAAAACATAGTTTTCAAGCAAAGAAATTTCCTCTATTCCTACTCCTGATAAACCTGTTTTTAAATACCTAAAAATATTTTCCGAATCAAAATTTGATACTACTGCTTCAAATGCACCAAATACTGCACAAAACAATACTTTGTCCTCTGTTCTTTGGGGACTATCTATAAAATATGGTATCTCATATTTATCAAAAATATTATTTATTTTTTCCATATATTCTTCAATATTTCGCGTCGCTAAAGCAAAATCTTTATATCTGAACCCATCTTCTATTACCATTTTTTTAATTGTTCTTGCAACAAATTCACATTCATCGTAAATATCCGAAGCTTTATACAAAAATATATTCTCAGGTTCCTCAGGATTTATTTCCTTAGGACTTTTAAAAAAATTTCTTTCCAGTAATCTTAAATCTTTATTTTTAAACCTGTGTGGCACTTCTAAAACGATAGTATCAGCAATTTTTAGAGAATTTTTTTTAGCTAATTTCACAATCTTTTTTACAAGCCTGTTTACTGGAACAAAAATGCCAGAGTCAGATAAAAAATTTTCATCAGTGGTAAAAGCAAAAAAAGAATTTTTAGATTGGACCATAAGCTCTTCTAAAATTTTCATCTGTAAAATGTTCAAATTAACAAAATCATCCACAAACAAAACATATCCTTCAAAAATTCCAGTGTTTTTCACCGCTTCCAAAAGCAGCTCCAAATCTTCCGGAGGCTCGCTGAAATTTTTGTCTATTACATTATGATAATTCTTTGTAATTGTAATTAGCTCTTGAAGTTTTTGTTTCAATGTCCCCTCTTTTAAATTTCTGTAGCATTTATCTATAAACTCAGCAGAAACTGCACATGATTTTATTTCATCCAAAGCACTTACCATCATTTGGATTGCTTCTATATCGTCTGAGCTTTTTTGATAAAGTTTTAGCTCAGAATATGATTTCTCAATTGCCAAACTCATAAAAATATTTTTTTCACCGTTAGTAATTTTGCCGGAAAATGCTCCTCCTACTTCACGGAAAATAAAGTCATGCATTCTCTCAAAAGTCAAAACATTAATGAATTTAAAGTTTTTTTCTCCTAAAAAGTTTAAAAGGCTCTTCTCCGTCTCAAAGGAATTTTTTTCAGGAGTAAGATAAATTATTTTCCTCTCTCCTGAGAGGATGTTTTCTTTTAAAAGTTTTCGCATAAAATCTGTTTTACCCATTCCAGAACGCCCTAATATAAGTCTGAAAATATTTATCATCTCACTCTAAAATAATAGCTCAAATAACCTTTTAATATAATATTAATAGTTATTGTTATAAATTTCCCATTATAATCATAGATTATAGTTTATTCTGCAAAATTAAGCAAGAAACTATTCCTCAACAGCTTTTTTCAAGATTTTTTACCGAAAGACAGTCCTCAAAATACATTCAAACTTGGTTATTTAAGTAAATAAAAAAAGTGGCACAAGGCCACCTCACATTCTTCTCATCATAAACATTTAAAGATTTCCATAAAAAGAATAATCAGATTGTCCTTAGATGTGCCACTTATCATACGCCCACCAAGAGCCCTCAGTTGATTCATTTCGTTCTTTACATATTCCTTAATTTTAAATATTTTTGCCAAAGCCTTTACAGCATCCTTAAAGTCTGTGTTAGTCGGAACAATATAAAGCTTCACTCCAGGTTTCCCGGACGAACTCTGGCATATCTGACACACATCTTCATTATCTCCCACAATCTCCTCTAAAGATTTCCTGTCGTCGTCGCTAAGTATATCAACATAAAAATCAATACAATCTTTATTCTTTTGAGTACTCCACTTATGAGTTTTTATTGGAATCGGCATAATATTATATCCTTTCTATATAAATTCATTAGCCTATTTCATAAATTTTTTAAAGCCAATAGCCTAATTATACTATCTAATCCACCTAAAGTAAAGTAAAAAATCTATTAATTATGTTAATTTTTATAAAATCCTAATATTCTCTAACAAAGTCCCCTGTCAAAATAAAATTTCGGAAAATTTTAAAAAATATTTTTGTATTCTTCTTACTCGTGTACTATCCGTTTTTTAAAGCCAAGTCTAAAACTATAAAAAATTTTTATATAATATCGGAAAAACTAAGATATTTCTTTATCTTTTTGGTTCCTAACTACTCAAAAGGCACTTTCGATTTTTTATTCTGAAAAAAGCGAAATTTTTTCATATTATTAAACTTTAAATCACCACATTAAATGCTTTTTCCAGCATAACTATTATGGGCTTAATAGTTGACGGCATTTTATGCTTGTACTATAATTATATAAACTAAACAATATAATGTAGGTGGTTGTATATTGAGCACAAATCAAAGAAAATCAGGAATAATTTTATCCTATTTATATATAATTGTAAGCGCTTTAGTAAACATAATTAATGTCCCTATATT
>CATOLC010000084.1 GCA_951800855.1 uncultured Ruminococcus sp. | reverse complement strand
GAGATATGTTGAGTGGCGGACTTCCTAAGGCAAACGTAAACAGACATACAAACCAAAATATGCCAAAAGTAGATAATTACATAAAGTTTTTAAATACTTTTTATGTTTGGGAACGCCAAAATCCCTTAACGTGTATCCAAGAATGCATATTAATGAGGATACTTCGCAGGGTAAACGCTTCGGGGTGGAGTGAGTGGGTAAAAGTTTGCAATCTTGAATTAATGCTTGAAATGCACATGACAAGTGAAGTTACTTTTAGAAATAATAGGAACAGGCTTATTGAGTTAGGTTTAATCGAATATAAAGCCGGTAAAAAAGGGAAACCGAGCGGTTATAAACTGAATATGCCAATGAAAAAGGAAATAATTTATAAGTTCAGTAAAAATAAACACGTTGAAAATAACACTGAAAATATTAACGTTAAAAATAAGGGTGATAAAATTAACGTAAAAACTAACGGGAATATTAACGTGAAAAGTAACTCGAATAACACTCAAATACCGCATGAACACTGCGTTTCAGAAACCCCTAAACATAAAACCATAAACAATAAACCAAATAATAATATTATAAATACTAAAACTCGTGCAAAAGCCGAAAATCAAAACCAATCTGATGTTCTGTCAGATAGCAATCAAAAATATAGTGATGTTCTGTTGCTGTACAATGCGATTTGTTTGGATCTTTCAAAAGTACTGAAATTAAGCTCTAAACGAAAAAAGCAGATTGAGAAGATGTTTTGTCTCGGATATAGTCTGGAAGATTTTAAAAAAGTATTTGAAAATACTGAAAAAAGCTCGTTTTTGTGCGGTAAATCAGGGAATAGAATCTGGAAAGCCAATTTTGATTGGCTGGTAAAAGAAGATAATTTTCTTAAAGTTTTGGAGGGGAACTATCAAGATTTAAGCAAAGAGAACCTTGAAGAGACGCCCAAAATAGATAGCAGTACGGATATAAATGACTGGATTTAAGGAGGAAAAAATATGAATAATGCTGTGTTTAATGTGATTGATAACACTATCATGAAAGCTAGAAATAATGCCGATTCCTGTGCGGAAGATTATAAAAATTCAGATGGACTTTTAGTGTGTGGGAAGTGCCATACCCTAAGAGAAATATTTTTGAGTTTAGATAAAACAAATGTATTTTACGAGCGATATAAAAATCATCCTGTCCCTGTCCCTTGCAGGTGCAGAAAAGAGAAAATCGACGCCGAAAAAATGAGACTCAAGCAAAGTGAAATGGAAATGCGTATAAATAGGTTCAGAAAAGAGGGCATTACCGACAAAAATTACTTAAAATACACTTTTTCCCAAGACGATAATAAAAATCCGAACATATCGAAAGCTTGCAGAAAGTATGCCGATAATTTTTCCGAAATGTATAACCTCGGGAAAGGGCTTGTATTTTGCGGACAAATCGGTACGGGAAAGACATTTTATGCAGGGTGTATCGCAAATGAGCTAATATCGCAAGCCAGAAGCGTTTTAATGACGAATATTCCAAGGCTTATAACACAGCTTGGGAACAGTCAAGAGGCAAAAAACTGTGTTTTAAATGAGATTTCTCATGTTTCTCTTCTCGTTATTGATGACTTGGGGGTAGAGCGGGATACGCCTTACTCTTTGGAAAAAATCTATGAAATTATCGACACGAGATACAGATCAGGCAAGCCTTTAATTATCACTACCAATTTAAAATATAAGGACATGAAAACGGAAGGAAATACGAGCTACAAGCGAATATATGATAGGATTTTGCAAATGTGCCACCCTATACCGGTTCTGGGAGAAAGCAGAAGAAGTGAAGAATCCCAAAAGTCAACAGAATTTATGAATGATTTTTTAGGTCTAAACTAAATTTAAGGAGTTTATATATGAAACATGATAAAACAGAGAAAATAATATCCGCACTTCTGACGAATCCAACTATAAAGGAGGCTGCCAAAAATCTTAAAATAGCGGAAAGCACGCTCTACAACTACCTTAAAGATGAGGACTTCAAAACAAAATATAACGAGGCTAAGAGCATGATACTATCACAAACCGCACTCTATTTACAGTCTAACACATCAAAATGTGCAAGTACCATAATTAAACTAATGGAAAACGAGGAAACACCGCCAACAGTACGCTTAAATGCTTGCAAAGCTGCAATTGAATATTCAATCAAGCTAACGGAAATTACCGATATTTTGCCGCGAATCGAACAGTTAGAGCGGTCTATATATTAATTTTGAATTTTTCAAAGAGATTTAGATGTTTTTAGAGAATTTTTTGATTTTTTCATTGACACATTGGAAAAATTAATATATAATAAAAGTAGTAGGAGTAGAACCGTTTAAAAAGCGGCTCGCCCCTTTAAAGAAAAGATTTATGAGTCGTCTTAACTTTTGCGGAGAAAGACGGCTTATATTTTTGTATGTTTATCCGTTGAATCGGCAACACATACTACAAATGACATTAAAAATGCCAAAAATGCTATCAATATGCTGATATCCAACATATTCACTCACCCCCAATCAAAAAGGGAGTGGGCGAGCCGTCTTCCGTAGGCTACTCTTACTACGATTTAATATTATATAGTAAGACCCGACACTTTGCAATATTCAATTTAGAATATCGCAAAAAATAAATAACATTTTATGCGGCATAACAAAGTCAAGGAACCATGCTAAAACCAGCACCGCTCCTTGAATAAAAATTTATATAACTCGCTTTATTGTAAGTTGCCTTCTGTTGTCGGAATTTTTATATACAGCATACCTTTTACAGCTTTTACTTCTCCGCCTTCTGAAATAGTTTTCTTGTTTGAATCATAAAGTTTAACTTCGGGAATTTTTCCTGTATCAAATTCTTTAATCGGAACATAAAAGGTTATTTTATCTGTTTCTTGGGGAACATACGGTTTCCCATTGGAAGTAAATTTTACACTGTAAAGATTCTTGACACTATCGCACAAACTTTCTATATAAAATGTTGCATCTTTTATATTATCGATACTCTCTACTTTCGTTATGCTTACTTCGACATCTTTACTCAACACACTTTCGCACGATGATATTCTTATACCCGTATCAGCATCTGTTTTTTCAAAGCCTTGACATTGGATGGTATCTACATAACCCTCATAATTTATTCCATATCGCTTATCGGAAAGTCTGAACTTTCCTACTGCGTCATCTAAATTCGCTCGGTTGATAACAGCAACTACTTTTTGGGTATTCAATAATTTATATTCTTGCAAAGAAATACACATAAAAGAACCGCTATTTCCCGAGATGAAGCCGTCTATAATTATCTTTTTACCTTTTGCCAAACATATGGGGTTGCCAACTATTTGAGAATTTTTAGATAACACAAATTCTCCGTTTATCTCAAGTCCTTTCTTATTGTTGTCTATTGAGCCACCCGACATTGTAAATTTTCCCGAAGATATTACTCCTGTACCACTATTTTCGCTTATATTTCCACCAGACATTTTAAATGTGACTGATGATGTTACTCCCGTACCGCTATTTTTACTTATATTTCCACCGGACATTTCAAATGTTCCTGTTGATGTTACTCCTGTACCACTATTTTCGCTTATACTTCCACCGGACATTTTAAATTCACCTGAAGATTTTATCCCATATGAATTTCCAGTTATACTGCCATTTGCCATATTTGCTATTGTATCTCTCTCACAATAAATTCCGCCGTTATTTTTTGAAATTTCTCCTCCATTTATATTTAGGATGCTTTTTCCTTCGCAGTATATAATTCCATAGTTTTCAGCCGGAGCGCAGGTCGCAGAAGTATTGTTTGAAATTATGCCACCGGACATATTAAACGTACTCCCTGACCATAAATAGATTATTCCATAACAATTACCACGATAAGCATATGTATTCCTCAGTCGATTTTGATTTATTGCCCCGCCATACATATTAAATCTACTGTTAGGTGTACAACCAACGACACCTCCCCTTAAACTATCCTCCGCTTGTTCTATCCTATTATTTTGTAACGATACCCCAGTATACATATTAAATGTTCCGCAATTTGTAACTATTCTTCCGTCAAATTTGGAATTTTTATTATTGCCATCCCCGTCAATCAATAAGGTCGGTTTCGCGTCCGTTCCGTTTATTCCTTTTAAGTTCAAAGTAGCACCTTGACTGATTTGTATCATGTTTGTATAGGTATTTCCTCGCTTTATGGTACGAATCCTTCCGTCATTTGCTATTGTGAGGTCCTTACCACTTGGTATTGCAAGCGTAGAGTTTAACTTAATATCGCCTGTTATAACGATTGT
>CATOLC010000083.1 GCA_951800855.1 uncultured Ruminococcus sp. | reverse complement strand
ACTATAGCCTCCGGTATATTAAGGTCTATATCTAAGGCAGTATTTTGTATTGTATCGATTCTATTGTGAAGATAATAAACTTGTCCTCCTCTGCGTATTTCTTTTCGTATCGCTTCAAATATTACTCCTTTATTATACTCCATAACATATGTTTGAACCGGTAATCTGTCCTGTGGAGCTTCATTCAGCGTTGACATGTCCCGAATACCAGACATTGCCATGTTAAGAGTCCTTGGAATAGGTGTTGCTGAAAGAGTTAAAACATCTACATTTTTCGCAAGAGACTTAAAATTTTCTTTATGTGCCACTCCAAACCGCTGTTCCTCGTCTATTATAGCTAAACCTAAGTCCTTAAAAGAAACGTCCGCCTGCACCAATCTATGAGTTCCAATTACAAATTCAACATTTCCACTTTTTATTCCTTTTACAATCTCCGCCTGCTGTTTTGCAGTTTTAAATCTAGAAAGCAATTGAATATTAAAATGAAAACCTTCAAATCGCTTTAAAACTGTATGGTAATGTTGCCAGGCAAGTACAGTAGTTGGAACAAGCATAGCACATTGTTTTCCATCCGCTAAACATTTAAACGCCGCTCTAAGTGCAACCTCAGTTTTTCCAAAACCTACATCTCCGCAAAGAAGTCTATCCATAGGTGCTCTTCTTTGCATATCCCTTTTTATCTCATCTATACTTCTTAACTGGTCTTCTGTTTCTTCATACTCGAACCTAGCGTCAAAATCCTTTTGAAATTCGTTATCCTCCGAGAAAGCAAAACCGGGAGCATTCATTCTTTCTGCATAAAGTTTCATTAATTTTTTGGCGATGTCTTTTACGGCGGATTTAACCCTTTTCTTCGTTTTAGTCCAAGCTGTTCCACCTAATTTATTTAATTTAAGTTTTACGTCGTCCTTTGAACCAATATATTTAGAAACCATATCCATCTGAGTCACCGGAACATACAAAGTGTCTCCCTTATCATAAATTATTTTTATATAATCTTTTACAATTCCATTAATATCCAGTTTATGAACCCCAGAAAACATTCCTATTCCGTGCTCGGAGTGAACAACATAGCTACCTTCTTGAAGGTCAGAAAGGTCAAAAATCCTGGTATTTACTGCTTTTTTTGTTTTCTTAACTCTTTTTGGGCTGGACTTGTATTTGCCGTAACTCATTACAAAAATCGGTGAGTTCTCATATTTAAAACCGTTTGATAAATTCCCTTCCGTCACAACTATCTCTTTAGGGGCTAAATTTCTACAATTTTTTGAAAATCTTGCTGCTACGTCGAAATTCTTTAAATCATTTACTAAAAAATCAGCAAATTTTTCATTTCCAACTACAATTAAAACACTTTTATTGGAAGATATAATCTCTTTTAACTCATTTGATAAAGTTTGAATGTCTTCTCTCCACGGAGAAATGCTTTTGACATTAAAGCTTAATACTGGCATTGAGGTATCGTCTAAGCTAAAGCAATAACTACTTCTTTGGAACATTTCCATATAAATAGTTTTTCTTTTTTCAAGTGTATTTTTAAAAGAACATTCATCTTCCGTATAACTCCCTAAACCATTAAAAAGGGTTCCATCCAAAAAGGCAGTTTCAATCTCTTCTTTCCATCTAGCTTCCAAAACATCTATTTTATCCTTTATTTTAATGCTTTCCGAAATAAATATAGGAATATCAGCATCAAAATAGTCAAAAATAGAAGCTTTTTGGGGATATATAAAATTCATAAACTTATCAATAGAATTCATCTCTGTTTTTGACGAAAAATTATTTATTTCTGATAAAAGAATTTCGTATGCTTTAGGACTTTTATCCTTTAATAGAGTTAAAATATCTTTTAGTTTTTTTATTAATATATTTTTATTTGTATCATTCAGTAAAACCTCTCTTGCCGGAATAAAGGCAGTATTATCTAAAATCCGTATCCTTCTTTGGCTATCTTTATCAAATTCAGCTATAGTTTCAATCTCATCACCAAAAAATTCAATCCTGACAGGGTTATCAGAATCCGCTGAAAAAAAGTCAAGTATGCCACCTCGAAGTGCAAATTGGCCAGGTCCATCTACTCTATCGGACCTCTTATATCCACTGAAAATAAGATTTTGGCTAATTTCATTAATTGGGATTTCTTGCCCTTTTTTCAAGGTGAAAGAGTATAGTTTAAAAACATCCGGCGGTATGGTATGAGAAAGTGCCGCTTCAACCGGAACAAACAAAATGTCAAATCTTCCACTGATTATTTTTGCAAGGGCTTTAAGTCTTTTGTGTTCGTATTCTTTTGACTCATTTTCCATTATTCTCAAGCAAAGATCTCTAGCCGGGAAAATGCAGGAATCCACTCCTAATGAAGATAAATCATCACAAATTTCCAAGGCTTCATATTCATTAGCGACAAGAACAACTGCCTTTTTAATTTCATTATCCTTTAGAAGTGTAAATAAAATATGGGCCTTATGTATCTCAGAAAGTCCTGTAATAACAAAAGAAAACCTGTTTCCTCTAATCCAAGAAACAAGTTTTTGATATTCTGGGACTTGATAAAGAATATTTTTTAAAATTTCCATAGAGTTTTATAAAATCACCCTTCTCAAAATATGTAAACATAAAATAGTCAGTTAATTATAATTATTCATAGCATTCTCAATTTTGCCTTTTACCATTATACTCAAAGCATCTTCCACATTTTTCATAGTTTTCTCTATTGTTATTCTTTCTTCTTCGTTAAACTTTGATATAACCCAGTCAGCTAAATCCCAATCAGGACTAGGTTTTTGCCCTATACCAATTTTTATCCTTGGAAAATTATCCGATTTACAAGAGTTTATTATATTTTTCATTCCATTTTGCCCGCCACTACAACCACTTCTTTTTATGCGTATTTTTCCAACGGGAAGAGAAATATCATCAAATAAAATTATCGTTTTTTCAGGTGGAATCTTATAAAAATCAGTTGCTTCTTTAACTGCTTCACCGCTTAAATTCATAAAAGTCTGTGGCTTTATTAAAATTACCTTTTCTCCTGAAAATTGACCTATTCCGCATAGCGATTTGAACTTTTGAGCATTCAGAGATATTCCCAAATTTTTGCTTATATAATCAATAGCCATAAACCCCGCATTGTGCCTAGTGTTTTCGTATTTTATTCCAGGATTTCCAAGCCCAACTATTATGTATTTTATTCCATTTAAATTATATTTTTCCTTATTCAAAAAAAATAGATTTTTTAAAATACCCATTTTAAAACTCCCTCGCCAAAATGTGAGCCATTTAATTTCCCCTCTCAGTCTTTATTTTATCCGATGCCTGCAGTCTTAATCAAATAAAGAAGATACCGGACTATCTATGTAAATTCTTCTAATAGCTTCTGCGAATGTTGACCCTACATGTAAAACTTCGAACTTATCCAACATTTTTTCTTTAGGAATTGGTATAGTATCAAGGAGAATAACTTTTTTAATTAAACTGTTTTTTAGGCGCTCTATAGCTTGTCCGGATAAAACTGCATGTGTAGCATATGCATATATTTCTTTTGCACCGCCTATTTTTGTTATCGCTTCTGCTGCATTGCAAATCGTGCCCGCAGTATCGATTATATCATCAACTAATATTATTTTTTTATCCTTTACATCTCCTATTATGTTAACTACTTCGCAGACATTGGCTCTTTGCCTTCTTTTATCAATAAGAGCAAGCGGGCAACCCAAGCGTGTTGCAAATTGTCTCGCTCGTGCTATTGAACCAAGGTCAGGAGCTAAAACAGTAAATTCTTCTGGGTCAAAACCGTCCACATTCCTGATAAACGAAGCAAGAATTGGAGAACCTATAAGGTGGTCAACTGGAAGATTAAAAAACCCTTCTATCTGTGGGACATGTAGATCCATTGTTAATAACCTGTCGGCACCCGCAGTGGTTATTAAATCAGCAACCAATTTAGCAGATATCGGGTCCCTTGATTTTGCTTTTCGGTCCTGTCTTGCATATCCAAAATAAGGAATCACGGCAGTAATTCTTGCGGCAGACGCTCTTTTCATGGCATCTATCATAATTAAAAGTTCCATAAGATTATTATTTACCGGAGAACAAGTGGACTGAACAATAAAACAATCTGACCCTCTAACCGATTCAAAAAGTGAAACTGCAATTTCCCCATCACTAAAAGTTGTTGTCTCTGATTTTCCAAGCTCAATTCCCAACACATCGCATATTTCTTTAGCTACATCCGGATTGGAATTTGCTGTAAAAACTTTAATATCCTTACCATGGCAATTCATCCTTATTTCCTCCCAATAAATTAATTTCTTCATTTATA
>CATOLC010000082.1 GCA_951800855.1 uncultured Ruminococcus sp. | reverse complement strand
CGGTCCCATTATTATATTTTAATCCAAGGACTTTCTCACATATATCTTCCCAACTATTTATTTCCTCTGCTGTTACCCAGGGCATATTACATCTCCCTTTCTATCGTTTTCTAAAATCCCCGTCTCCTATCCCAGTCCATAAATAATATTTATAATTATTTCATAGTATTTATTTTTTATAATATATTAATATGTAATAAATGTCAAGTGTTATCTCTTCTTTTATAGTTTAAATTTAAAATAACTTTTTTAATGTGCAATTTAACTCTATTTTGTTCCAAAAACTAACAATTTGCCAATTTTTTGTTTGATAGTTTTGACACCTAAAAATATAATTTCTGAAATAAATAATTTTTATTGTATTTTAGTAAATGATAATAAAAATAATATCTTGTATTATATAGCAGTAGTTTTTATGGCTCCTCTCCAAGACCTGTGGCTCCTATCTTTATTAAGATAACATATAAAACTTATAGGAAAGACTTTCATAATCTCTTTTCCTTCCCGCAATATCTTTCTCCTATTTTCTTTTGCTCTGAATTTTATATTTTAAATAGTTTTTTATATGATTTTGTGGTAGAATATTTAATAAACCAATCGGAAAGGAATGTTTAAATGCTAGGCCGGCAAAATAATCAAATATGCGATGGAGTTAATATTTCATATATTAATATCTCCAAATTTAAAATTTCCAGACTGTCTTTTACAGTTTTTGTCCCCTTAAGCAGGGAAACTGCTGCGGTAAATGCGGTTTTATTTTCCACACTAGAAAGATGCTGCAGAAAATACCCTGACTTTTCTTCATTTAATAAAAAACTCGAGGAGCTTTATGGAGCTAACATTTATTCAAGCGCCAATAAAATAGGAGAAGCCCAGGCTTTAACGATATCAGCTGTATGTATAAATGACAACACTACATTTGACAAAAGTAAGGTAACTATGGCGGTTAGCGAATTATTGAGCGAAATTATCTTTAATCCCTGTCTAGAGGGGGAAAAATTCAGAGAGGAAGATGTACTGCAAGCCAAAAGGCAAGTTAAAGAAACGATACAAGCAGAACATAATGATAAAAAAATTTATGCAAAGCGTCGCTGTGAAGAATTAATGTTCCAAGATGAAAGTTTCGGGATAAGCGAATATGGAAAAGAAGAAGATGTAGAAAAAATAACGGCAGGGGACGTATTTGATGCATGGGAAAATATTTTAGGAACAGCAAAAATAGAAATAATTGCTTTAGGAGATTTTGATTATAACTCCGTTCATAAATTGTTTTCAGATAAATTTTCTGAAGTTAAAAGGCAAGAAGTACAAAAATTTTCTGGTGTTGTCAAAGAAGGAACAGGAAAAGTCAGAGAATTTGAAGATTTGTCAGATGTTTCCCAATGCAAACTAGTTCTAGGACTGCGAACCGGAACTAAAGATGAAAAACATTTATTTGCCACTAAACTAATGACAGCTTTGTTTGGCGGGACCCCAACATCAAAACTTTTTCTAAATGTTCGGGAAGCTCTTAGTCTCTGCTACTATTGTTCCGCAAATTTTGACCGGCACAAAGGAGTAATATTTGTTGAAAGTGGAATAGAACAGGAAAATATGACACGTGCAAAAGAAGAGATTTTAAAACAGCTCGATGAAATCAAGAAAGGGAATTTTAGTGATGAAGAGCTAAATGAAACAAAAATGCATTTAAGTCAGAACCTAGAAAAAATAGAAGACAGTTTAACAGCAATTGATGGATGGTATATTTCGCAGGTGTTAGAAAAAAAAGTCTTTTCGCCCCAAACATATGCCTCTTTAATAAACAGTATTACTAAAAACGAGGTTATAGAGGCTGCAAATAATGTTAAACTTGATACAATTTATTGCTTATTGAAAAAGGGAGTGTAAAATGATGAGACTTAAGGAATTTACAAGCGAAAGTTTAGGCGAAAAATATTTTTTTGTGAAACATCCATCGGGACTTAACATTTATTTGTACCCTAAAAAAAATTACAAATCGTCCTATGCTATTCTTGGAGTTAATTATGGTTCAATAGATGCAAAATTTAAAACCAAAAGCAAAGGGATAACTGAAGTACCTAGCGGGATAGCACATTATCTAGAGCACAAACTCTTTGAAGGTGAAAAAGGCGATGCATTTGAGTCTTATGCTAAAACTGGAGCTTCTGCCAACGCCTATACTTCCTTTGACAAGACTGCATATTTATTTTCTTGTTCAGATAAATTCCAGGAATCTTTAGAAGTGCTTCTTGATTTTGTCCAATCTCCTTATTTTACAGAAAAAAATGTAGAAAAAGAAAGAGGAATTATTGCACAAGAAATAAAAATGTACGAAGATAATCCGGATTGGTGTGTATATTGCAACCTTCTTAGTGCCATGTACAAAAATCACCCTGTAAAACTTAATATTGCAGGCACAGTTGAGTCTATTACACAAATTACTCCGGAATATTTATATGAATGCTACGGTGCATTCTACAATTTAAACAACATGTCCCTTTGTATTGCTGGAAACATAGATACCGATGAAACCATGGCAACTATAGACAAAAATCTGAAATACTCCAAAGCATTTGATACCGAAAGAATTCTCCCTGAAGAGCCCCTAGAAATTGCTAAAAAGGAAATAATCCAAAATCTAGATATAGGTTCACCTATATTTCAACTGGGATTTAAAGAAAATTCAAATAATTACAAAGCAAACGAAAAAGACCTAGTATGCATAAGTATTATATTAAAAACTTTGACATCTAAAGCATCCCCTATGTATGAAAAACTTTTAAACTTAGGGCTTATAAATACATCATCATTTGACTGTGAATATATGGAAACACCTGGTATGTCTGCAATAATCTTTGGCGGTGAGTCAAATGACCCTTATCGTGCAGCAGATGTTATACGGGACGAAATAGAAAAAATTCATATTAATGGTATAAGCGAAGAAAAGTTTAACTGGGCAAAGAAAGCTTTATATGGAGAAAATGTGGGTGGACTGAACAGTGTGAGCAGTCTTGCAAATAGCTTATTTAATGCGTCTCTTTCAAACCGAGAAATTTTTAAATATATAAATAGCATATGTGAAGTAAGCCTAGATGATGTAAACTCAAAAATACAAAATATACTGAAGACAGAACTTTCTGCTTTATCCATAGTAAAGCCACAATGAGAAAATATTTTTATAATGTATCGTTCCCAAAGCTTGGAATAAATATAAAGATATGTCCGGTTGCTTTAACCATTGGTAATATAAATATCCGTTGGTACGGGATATTTATTGCCATAGGTTTCTTTTTAGCATATATGTATGTTTTTTTTAGGGCTAAAGATTTTAAAATAGACAGAGACAAATTGACAGATATAATTATAGCTGGGGGAATTTTGGGCATTATTTGTGCAAGAATATATTATATTGTTTTTTATCCTGGTGATTTTTATAAAACCAACCCTTATAAGATTTTCAGTATTTATGAAGGGGGAATAGCAATATATGGAGGAATAATCGGCGGAATTTTGGGCGGAAGTATAATTGCAAAATTAAAAAAAGTTGAGATCCTCCCTCTTTTTGATATAACATCATTCGGTTTATTAATTGGTCAAGCAATTGGAAGATGGGGAAATTTTTTCAACCAAGAAGCTTTTGGAGGTGAAACAGAGCTCCCTTGGGGAATGGCAAGTGAAGCAACAAAAAATATTGCGGTACATCCTTGTTTTCTTTATGAATCGTTATGGTGCACATTAGGATTTTTAATTTTGCATATTTTAAGCTTAAATAAACGTCTAAAAAACGGGCAGTATTTTGCCTTTTATCTTTTTTGGTACGGAGTCGGCAGAATATATATAGAAAGTTTAAGAACTGATAGTCTGATATTTATGAATTGGAAAATATCACAATTAGTTTCATTATTTCTAATTTTTATTGCTATATTGTTTTTTATTTTAACAAAGCCACGCAAGAAAACATCTTATAATTAAAATTTTTGAATATTAAATTTGGTTCTATTGATTTTTTACACTATTTTAATAGCATTACTTCATCTTTTAAGGGGGGAATTTTTATGTTATCTGATATAGAAATAGCTCAAAGCATAGTTCCAAAAGGAATAGAAAAAATTGCTGAATCTTTAGGAATAACTCAAGATTATTTAGAAATTCATGGAAAATTCAAGGCGAAAATAGATAATAAATTAGAAAATGAATTAAAAAACAAAAAGAACGGGAAACTAATTCTTGTCACAGCTATAAACCCTACTCCAGCCGGCGAGGGAAAAACTACTATAACAATAGGCATTGGTCAGGCTATGCAAAAAATAAATAAATCTTGCGTTGTGGCTCTTAGA
>CATOLC010000081.1 GCA_951800855.1 uncultured Ruminococcus sp. | reverse complement strand
AATATTATTAGTTTAAATACATCAAATATCATGATATATTTTATTTTTATCGGTTAAATATTTGTTTAAACGATAGATAGTAGATTCTTAAAATGTTAAGAAACGCCCATTTTATGCGGTTTCTACGGTTTAGTCTGTATTAAAAGTGTTTAAATCTGATAATTGTCCGCTGCTCGTAGACAAATCTGGCAGTTCTGCCGTGTCTTTCTGCTCGGATATGTCGCCTAATTTTGGCAGTTCCGAAGCGGTAAGAACTCTCTTGCTGCTCTTCTCTTCCCTAACGCCCGGCATATTCCACGCATAATGCCGATTCAGGACACCCAAGACGCCTACTGGATTCTGCCTGCCAGTCACTAGCTTATTTGACAGGCTTTCCTCTCGAAAATCCCTAAGTTTTTTGTATATCACGGTACTCATAGAGCTTAGCTTTACCCTCTCATTACCCCACTCATTCAAGGTATCTGTATCTATTCCGGTCAGGTTGCTAAATCCAATAATGGATATCTCTTTATCATGAACAAAACACAAATCTATATATATATCACACACGTTATCAACTATCTCATAGTTATAAGCATTAAAATTACTAGGTATGCTATTATTATATATATTTATGTTGTTTTTGGATTTGAGAATATCAGGGCACCCAAATACATGCTTTCGGATATATCTAAGGCATCCATTCCAAACGCTTTGTGATTCTTTCTTTAAATCTTTAATTTCTTGCTCATCACAGAACTCATGCAAATACAAGTCTATTTCGTTTTTAAACACTTCTATTGTTTGTTCTTGTGCCTTCTCCACACTTCACACCTCCTATCCAATAATGTCTTGCAAAAACTTGTCCTGTTCGTCTCTGGCCTTCTTCAGCCTTATACTCTCTTCGGGCAATTGAACTACAATGCTAGATTTAATAATCCTGTTTATTATCCGTTCATCTAAATTTAGATTTTCCGGTGGCATGTTACTTGTATAGAAGGTAACAAGTCCCTCGGATAATCTCTTATTAACTAGGCGAAAACATTCTTGCTGCTGCCAATCTTTCCCGATTTGACTACCAATATCGTCCAAAATTAGAAGTTTGCAATCTCTAAATACGGCTGATTCATCAAGCTGTCCAGCCTGTCTTTTATACGAATTTCCAACGTAATTTATGTAATCTGGACATGTAACAAATTTCACCTGCAAACCATACTTCAGCATTAAACTCCTAGCGATACATGAAACTAAAAATGTTTTGCCTGAACCCGACGTTTTCGACCAAAGATATAAACCTTTTCCAGCGTTTTCCCATTTTTTAAAGTTGTCCACAATGGACAAAGCAATCTTCTTAATTTTGTCTATACTGACAGAATAAGCTCCAAAGTTGAATCGTGTAATATCACACTCGGTAAACGGTATTCCCGAAAAATCCTTATCGTTCTTTCCTTCACACGAACATTCTTTCATGAACAGCGTCATTCTCCCGTTGTATATCTCTGCTGGTTCCCAAAATGCTTCCCAGCCAGAACCACCACAAACTGGGCAGGTTTCTTTGTTACCATAATTTAACACTGGACGTGGATTCGATTTCGTTATTCTTCTCGCCATAAACTTTTGTTCCTCCTTTATCTTGTTCTCTTGATAACCAAGAATTTATAAATCGCTTAATTCCCCTAGATGTTTTCCTTTTCGTTGGATTGCTGTCAAGCCAGCCCTTTATTTTCCTTAGTTCCTGCAGAATATTTACACTCGGATAAATCTCTATCCAGCCATTAATATCCTGCTGCGTAATGGGATAAAGACTTTTATCATTTAAAATTAACTCGATTACTGCCGCCGGCACAGAGGCAGAAGTTTCTGGCTCGGTGCAAATAGTCTTATCTCTACTAAACTTATCTTTACTTAACTTTCCTTTACTATACTGGGTTTCCATTTGGTAGTCATTTGGTATACCAACGGTATACGATTGGTTGTTTTCTGGTATACTGCAATTATCTTTTAATTCATAAACCCCATTTGCTTTAATTTCCAACATAGACAATTCGTCTTGATAGATAGTCGCCTTATGTCTATCATTACGCAAGTAATTATTCTGTCTCCAATGTTTCACCACGATTACACCGCTATGGTATGGTATCAAAAAATTTTTAGCAATCAGCAACTTTAAGTCGTCTTCTGACGCTCCAATCATTGCCCTGATTTTACGTGCATTGCCTAAAAACCCGTCATCATCTGCATTTAAACTTAGATGAAAATACAATGCTTGCGCTGATAAAGGCATATCACAGAACAAATCACTTTCGCAGATTACTTTCGAGAACATTCTTCGTTCTGCCATGCTTATGCCTCCTTTGAAATGTTGTCGATGATAGATATAATTTCTTTTTCTTCCTCATCTGTAAATTTCTTTCTTAACAGCCTTGAAAAATAACTATCCGTGATACCGCCTTTGTATCTTTCTGCGATTTTCCACAACGGAACCTTCTTTTCTTTCGCATAGTTTTTAATTTTCTCATTCCTTACTACCATATTTACCTTCCTTTCTACAAAATCAAATTTGTGTTGTTTTACTATATCAAAATTTCAATAGGACATTCTAGGACATGTTTGTTTATCTTTCTGTTGATGTCTTTCTTAGTATATGTTAAAATAAGTGTAAAACAAAGAACTTTATTATACATTTTTTATGGATTTTGCAGTAAATAAAAGGTAAAAATATTCACTTATTAAATGGAGGATATGATATGAATAGCATTAATATGAAAGCAACAACCAACTGCTCTGACCACAGAAAAATATTTTCTGAAAGACTAAACAAACTTATAGATAAAGCATATGGTGAAAAAAGAGGAAGCAAAAAACAGTTTTATGAGGATTTCTCTACAGTTTTAGAAAATAACAATATTGGTGATGGAAAAAGTATCGATGAAGCTGGGAAAAAATGGACTACTGGTCAAGGTATGCCCAAAATCGAAACCCTTGAACTTTTAGCAGGCTTTTTCAATGTATCTATAGACTACTTAATAGGGAAAACTGATATCGAGTCCTCCATAGATGAAAATTTCATCAGAGAATACATAGGCTTAGAACCACATGCCACAAGACTTTTAAGAGAGTACTATTCTAAAGGGTATCAATGGGCATTAAATACTATAGACATCCTAAATTTTTTGCTAGAAAGAGAAGAGACTGCAAATATTCTGACCAATATATACTATTATTTCTTTGGAAATTATACCCATACAAGAAATGGAGAAGAAACAATTCCTTTGATGGATGAAAATGGGCATGGAGTAGAATTTATTGTTTCTGATATGCAAAAACCTACTTTTTTGAGTTATGTTACTATTGGACTGACTGACGCTTATAAAAACTATGTAAAAGATAATGAAAAATACAAAGATTACGGAAAGCCTACTAAAGAAAATCGTGTTCTACGTTGCTTGGACAGATATACTGGAACTAGAAAAGAAAAACTTGAAAAGCTCAAATCTGATAATGAAAAGGAAATCTCATTATGGGAGAATAAACTTTCTATTGCAAAAGAAAAAAATGTTCCTGAATTAATTGAAGACTATAATGAATTTCTAAAGAACACATTAGAAACGAAGGCGATTATTGAAAATATGATTAAATCTTTATAATAAACTACCCCTGTCACAGCTCCGGCAGGGGTGAGTTTTATTCTTTTATTAAAATAATTTATTATAATCTATTTTAATTTAAAATAGTATATTATAAGTTGTGATTTTCTATATATTCTTCTACTGCCATGCATATAAAATCTGGCAGTTTTCTTCTATCTTTTTTAGCTGCTTCTGCGAACCGTTCTTTTTGTGTAAGAGTACAAGTCAAACTAAATTGTATCTTTCTATTAGATTCTTCTACTGCTCCTCTCCCAAGAGTACCACCTTTAGAACCTTTCTTTGGCTTTGGCTTATAATATGGACTGTAACTTCTGTTAGGGTCAATTTCCACTTTTTCTGTCTTTCCTGCAGAAGTTTTATTTACAGCTTCTTCTTCAACGTCTTCGGTGTCACCAGTAAAGTCAAGACCATCTGCAACCCCTGTTAATTCTTCTTTTTTATTTTTATTCCTCATTATTTCATTCCTTTCAAAAGTTCTTCTGCAAAAGTCATATAATCTTGCGCTGTTGTACAGGTTGAAGAAAACTTTATTAGAGTTGTTCTTTTTGCTTGCGCTTTTTGGGCGTTGATACTCTCTCTAATTGTTGTCTTAAATACTTTTGTCTGCATTTGCAAAGCAATTTTTTCTAAAGCCTCTTTTACTTCTTGTGCTAATTTTTGGCGGCTTTTGTACTTTACCAGCAACAAGCCTGCTATTTCTAATTTAGGATTATTTCTTTTTTT
>CATOLC010000080.1 GCA_951800855.1 uncultured Ruminococcus sp. | reverse complement strand
AAATGAATTAAAAAACAAAAAAAACGGGAAACTAATTCTTGTCACAGCTATAAACCCTACTCCAGCCGGCGAGGGAAAAACTACTATAACAATAGGCATTGGTCAGGCTATGCAAAAAATAAATAAATCTTGCGTTGTGGCTCTTAGAGAACCATCTTTAGGCCCTGTTTTTGGAGTCAAGGGCGGAGCAACCGGAGGAGGATATTCCCAGGTTTTACCAATGGAAGATATAAATTTACATTTTACCGGGGATATGCATGCCATAACTTCAGCAAATAACTTACTCTGTGCCGCTATTGATAACCATATACATCAAGGTAACACTTTAAATATCGATACTAGGCAAATTTTAATAAAAAGATGTCTTGACATAAACGATAGGGAGCTTAGGAATATAGTAGTTGGTCTTGGAGGAAAATCCCACGGAGTTCCTAGAGAAGATGGGTTTATAATAACAGTTGCAACGGAAGTTATGGCTATTCTTTGCTTAGCTAATGATATTTTAGACCTAAAAAAGAGACTTGGAAATATTTTAGTTGCTTACAGTACTAAGGGGAATCCTATTTATGTTAAAGATTTAAATGTCCATGGAGCAATGGCTACACTGCTTAAGGACGCTATAAAACCTAACCTTATTCAAACTTTAGAAGGTACACCAGTTATTATGCATGGTGGTCCATTCGCAAATATTGCCCATGGTTGTAATTCAGTCATTGCTACTAAACTCGGGCTTAAATTGGCAGATTACTGCGTTACTGAAGCGGGATTTGGCTCAGATTTAGGTGCAGAGAAATTTTTAGATATTAAATGCAGGGCAGCTGATATAAAGCCCTCTGCAATTGTTTTAGTTGCAACTGTTAGAGCTTTAAAATATAACGGCGGGTGCTGTATAGATAAGCTTTCTGAGGAAAACATAGAATTCCTAGAAAAAGGCATATGCAATCTTGGTGTCCATATAGAGAACCTGAAAAAATATGGAATACCAGTTATGGTTTCTATAAATAAATTTTATAAAGACAGCGATAAAGAGATAAAATATATTATGGATTACTGTAAAAAAATGAACGTAGTATGCTCACTTTCAGATGCCTTTGCCAAAGGTGGAGAAGGTGCGGTTGATTTAGCACAGAAATTATGTGAAGTCTGTGAAACTGAAAATAATTTCTCCTTTATTTATCCTCTTAGTAGTACTATAAAAGAAAAAATATCTATTTTATCTAAAGAAATCTATAGAGCAAGTGATGTGCTTTATTCCAAAGAGGCATTAGAAGATATCAGAAAGATAGAAAATTTAAAAAGAGATAATCTTCCAATATGTGTTGCTAAAACTCAGTACTCAATATCAGATGACCCGACTAAGTTAGGAGCCCCTTGCGAGTATACTTTTAAAGTAAATAAAGTTTCTGTTTCAAATGGAGCAGGATTTATAGTGGTATATGCCGGAAATATTTTAACAATGCCGGGACTGCCTAAAATTCCAGCGGCTGAGAAAGTTGATATAGACCAAAACGGAAAAATATCTGGTTTGTTTTAAGGAGAATAATCTTATGATAAGTGATAGTATTATAAATACAATCTGTGACAAAGATAATGTATGGATTATGTATAATATAGAAAACCATGACCCGTATTTTAAAAAATTTATAACAAGCAAGATTAGTTCAGTCTCTGCTTGTATAGTTAGCAAAAATTGTGTGCACTTATTTGTAAATGAACTAGATGAATATAATGTAAAAGATTTGAACTGCAAGATATGGGTATGTAATAAGAATAACAGCTTAATGTCTAATATGTTGGAGCTTTTGAAGACTCTAGATTTTCCAAGAAATATTTATTTGAATTATTCTGAATACTTAGATATATCTGTAGATGTTTTAGGCCATGGTTTATATTCTCACATAACTAAAAATATATCAGAATTTTATGATAAAAATAAAAAGGAAGTTTTTTATCATTCTGCTGATAATATAATTTATAAGTTAATTGAGCCTAAAAGCGAAAAAGATATTAAATATATGAAACTTTCGGCTGAAAGGGCACTTCAAATTATAGAGGATGTTTTCGATAATATGAAATCAGGTATGACAGAAAAAGATATTTTTAATTTATGTCATAAAATTTTTAATAATAAACCGGATTGGTTCAAGAATTTTGGCATATCGGATGAAAAATTTTCATGGGACAAAACTGGATGCCCTATAGTTTTAATCGGACCAAACCTGAAAAAAGGCGGACATACTCTTCCAAGTGACCAAAAATTGGAAAAAGGATATACTGTATATTTAGATTTTGGAGTTACTCTTATTACTGATTCAGGAAAAAGATATTCAAGCGATTTGCAAAGAATGGGATATTGCCTGAAAGACAGGGAAACCACCGCCCCAGATAATATTAAACATATTTTTGAAACTCTCAGAGATTCTATAAAATTAGGTGCTGAAACTTGCACACCTGACAAAAAAGGATTCGAGATTGATGAAAAAGTCAGAAAATATATTTTAGATAATGGGTATCCTGATTATAAGCATTCTACAGGACACCCTGTGGGAGAGTTAGCACATGATATTGGCACAAGTTTGTCCCCTAAAGGCCATAAAAAATCAGATTTATATCTAAAAGAAAACGGAGTTTATACAATAGAACCCCGAATACAAATAGAAAATGGTGGCTCAATAGAAGAAATGGTACAAGTTACGAACCAAGGCGGAAATTTCCTTTGCAAAAGGCAGGAAAAACTTTATTACTTATAAAAACTATTAAATTTTGATATTTAAGAATATAAAAACAGTGCCAAAGCCATATACACAAAACAGTTCTATTACCTTATTGGCGTCGCTAAGAGGATTTGAACCTCCGACCTACCGCTTAGGAGGCGGTCGCTCTATCCAGCTGAGCTATAACGACTTATAAAATTCTGTAATTTATTAGTCTAAATTCGCTTGATTTGGCATTAAAACTTTATATAAGCACTGTTTTTTTATTAAATAATATTTTTTATAACACTTATTATACATCAACACCACCAAAAGTCAAGGGTAAAAAAGGGGACGGAGTAACATAAAAGAAGATATATTGTTGAGAGATTGGTAAAAATGCTATGCGTTATTTTAACGTAACACACCTTAGCTTACCTCACCTAATGATATTTTCTCATTTTGCGGAGTATTTTCGGCTTCTTTTATGTCCTCGAGAGAGTCTTCTTACTGCCCTTTAGATAAAAGCATTTCAATAAGTCCGTTATAGCTTCTTCGCTTATTACAATTGCATTGCTGTCTTTTGTGTTTATGGTGATTATGTCATTATGGCTTACTAAATATTGGTTAATATAGATTTATTTACGTTAGTCATATATTTATTATGTTTAATAATAAGCCTATAATTTTTATTAGTTATCAAATCTTTGCGTATTAAAATTCTTTAATATTTATTAATTTTTACTAAATTTACTTTTGAAAAAATGTTAGAATATAAACGATGAAATCAATACTATAAGGAGTGATAAGTAATGGCAAGTAAAAAACTAACTGAAATTATTAACGAAAAAAATGAAATTTTAAATAAAGACGCTGCATCAAAAAACAAAAAGTCACCTTTTAAAAACAACGTTGTCCCAGCGATAGAATCTCTTCTGGAAGTTAAACAAAAAGTATATGACATAAGAACGCGGATGAAAGAAAGAATTGGGCATCTCAATACGCTTTATGATCAATATTATAGGAAAGTTAGCGAAATAAAGGAAGAAAATAACCGAAAGATAGCAGAACTGGAAAAGACATATACTGACCTAAAAGGGAGTAGAATAAATCCCTGGCCACCAAAAGGATTTAAAGGGCCAAGGGATGTTTGGGAGCAATATTGTAAATTAAAGAAATGCAGGTATACTGCGTTGAATCTCACTGAGAAGCAGGCCGTTGAGGCAGGAATAGAAGATTTAGTCCCTTCCTATGAAACGGAAATTAATAAAGTTGTTATACCTACTTTGGAGAGTGTTAACGAAACTATGAAGCATTATATAAAGACGAGTAAATGTAAGTCTAAAAATGATGCTACTCTTGAATTGCACGCTCAAAAGAGGGAGCTCGCTAAACGTGTATCTTTTTATGCTGAAAATTTAATTACAAAATATAAGTGCTCTTTGTCAGAAATTAAAAAATTGGCTTTAAAAGAACGTGAAGAGATGGAGGCTAAAGACGAATATAAAGATGTAAAATTGGGCAATCGCACTAGAAACTTTGAAGCAAGAACTATTAACGTTTTATTGAGTGATCTTTCGTAATTTATTGATGGAACAATCAATTTTATTGTTTTTAGGGCAGAGCTAAAAGAAGATAGATGGAAGATAGTGTGGAAAACAAAAGAGATAAAGAGAGTATAAAATCATATCAAAAGATTTAGAAATAGAATAAGTTTTGCGGGAGAAACGAGCTAAATAATGTC
>CATOLC010000079.1 GCA_951800855.1 uncultured Ruminococcus sp. | reverse complement strand
CACATTCTGAACATTTGTCTCTTCCATAATTTCTATTTTATCATATTTTCTTTCCGCTGGTCACTCCCTGTCCTGTTTATCTCTTGATAACATTTTTCTATTGTGCTATAATATAAAAATGTTTATCGAGAGACATTTAATTATCTATGATATAGAATAAAATAGAGATTTAAAATGTGAAGTACAAGTGAAATTGAATTATAGGAAGGATAATTTATTTTTATGAATGAAACGAAATATACATTAACGGTTGCAGGTTGTAAAAGAGAGCTTCCTATTTGCCAGATTAATGAGAAGGTTAAAATAGCTGCATTTATAATGCTTGGCGATATTGAACTTACAATAAAAACAGCAAAGGAGCTGTTAAAACGCTGTCCGGATTATGATGTTTTAATTACGGCGGAAGCTAAAGGAATTCCGCTTTGCTATGAAATGGCAAGGGAAACTGGAAAAAGGTATGTTGTGGCGCGTAAAAGTGTCAAGCTTTATATGCATAACCCTGTGCATGTCGAAGTGAAGTCCATTACCACCGCTCAGCTTCAAAATCTTTATTTGTCTGAAAGTGATTTTGAATGTATAAAAGGTAAAAGAGTTTTGATTGTAGATGATGTTGTAAGTACAGGTGAATCTTTGACCGCGATTGAAACTTTAGTTAATAAAGCTGGAGGGGAAGTAGTTGGCAAAGCAGCTGTTCTTGCTGAGGGTGAAGCAGCAGAAAGAAACGATTTAATATTTCTTGAGTCTATTCCTTTATTTTTCGATTAACCGGAGTAACTAACGTGAGATTTTTTGCCATAGGAGGGCTTACTTATTTATCCTCGCTTGCACTGGCTAATTTTATATCGGGTTATTATTTATTATTATTTTTTTGCGTTTTTATTTTTGCTTTTAGTCTGATTTCGTATTTTGCGGTCTTTTCTTATTTTAAATTTAATAAAATTGAGGAGTTTTCAACACAAGAGACTTGTCAATATTTGGGGAATGTTGGAGGCAAAAAGCCTGAGTATCATTTCAGGAGGGGTTTTAATTCTTTGGCTTTATGGTGCCTGAGAAGAATCAATCAAGCTACCACATTTTGTATTTTTGGGATTGTTGCAGTGTTAATTTCTGCTGTTAATTACAGGTTCCGTGTTGTTCCGGTTACTAATTTAGACGGGGAAAATATTACAGTAACGGGAAGTATCATGGAATTGCCGTCTAAGGACAAATCCGGAGGATACCATTATGTATTTAAAGTAAAGTATATTCATGGAATAGAAAATCCTAAAAATTTTAAACTCAGTCTTTTTTCATCCAGTCCAATAGAAGCGGATATTTATGATGAACTTACAGTGAACGTTACTATTTTTTTATATTATGATACACCGGAATTTCCGGAAAGAAGTTTTTACAGAGCAAAAGGAATTTATGCTGGAGCATTTCTCTATTCACATAATCCTGCTGAGGTCAAGGCATTAGGGAGAAAAAAACCTTTATATTATTATACATTAAAACTTAGAAAACAAATGCTTATAGCTATAAATTCTATTTTTCCGGGAAAACAGGCTGCGGTTGTAAGTGGAATGCTTTTGGGGGACAAAAGCATGCTTTCTCTTAAAGCAAAAGCCGATTTTGATAGAGTCGGGGTTTATTACCTTTTTGCGGTATCAGGGTTTCATGTAGCGATTATTGGATGTATATTTCTATTAATATTTAAAAAATTAAATATTAACAAGAGAAAGTCAGCTTTAATTACTGCGTTTCTGATTTTAATGTTTATGTTTGTTTCTTGCTTTACACCGTCAGTGGTTCGGGCAGGAATTATGTTTATAACTTATCTGCTAAGTGTGCCCTTTTTTCGAAAGGCGGATTCTATTAATTCTTTAGGGTTTGCTGTATTAATAATATCTTTATTTAACCCAGATGCTGGTGGAGATATAGGTCTTTGGTTGTCATTAAGTGCTGCTTTGGGGATACTGATTATTGTGCCAAAGCTTAAAAATTATTTTTTTAATCCTGCAAACATGGTCAAAAAGTGGTGGGGCATAGTTCCAAATTACATAATAGATTCTATTTTAGTTACCTTTTCTGCTACTGTTTTTACTTTTCCCATCATAGCAGTTTATTTTAAGAAAATATCTACTATATCTATGTTGTCAAATATAATGCTGATTTTTCCGGTTACTTTGATATTATTTTTAAGCATACCTTTAATTTTTATGTATATTTTAAATATGCCGGAATTTTTGATTATACCGATAAAAATAGTATGTGGAACAATAATAAATTATACAATAAGCTGTGCGTCAATGTTATCAAATTTTTCTTTTGCTATGGTATATTTAGAAAAGAATATTACTATATTATGGCTTGGATGTATTTCAATATGTTTTTTGGGGGGCTATTTTTTAAAAGTTCTTAAAAATATTAAAGGTTTAAATAAGGGATTTTCTGGATTTATCTTATTGCCGGTAATTTTTACATGTTCATTTTTATTATTGTATGTTTTACATAAGATAGCGATTAAAGACTTAGTAAGGATTTCAGCTATTAATGCTGGTAAGGGGTGTTTTTTGCTATGTGCAAAGAATGGTTGTAATACTCTTATTATGTGCTCAGGAGAAGGGAACCAAAGCCATAGAGTGCTTTCGTATTTGTCCGGTAATGGGATAAAAAATATCGATAATTTAATTTTAATAAATTCCCAGAAAGACAGTTATGAAAATTTATTAACTATTAATCAAGTTGCTGAAATATACAGACCCAATAATATTATAGTGAATTCTAAAAAACTTGAAACTCCTGAGTTTATAGGAAGTTTTTTAGATGAAAGAACAAAATTTACAGATAAGAATTTTCATATACAGGTTTTTAATGATTTCAATTTATATTATAGAGAAATAGATAATACAAAGTTAATTTTTATAAAAGTTGCTGATAGAAAAATTTTGCTGTGCCCATTTGGAGGAATTGTAAAGTCTATCTCTGAAAGATGGAATAACTGTGATGTTTTTATTGCAGGGGGGCTTCCGAGTGATTATAATAGAATTAACTCACTACATACGATTTTATCCATGAATAAAATAGATTCTGATATAGTTGTTCCAAAGGTAAAAGATATAAGCAAAGACTTGCTTGCTACTGCGCAGGTAGGGACTATTAATATAGACATAAGCAATTCAGGGGTACTTAATATTAAATCAAGGAGTTAAAAATGCCTAAAATTTTTTACAAAGAACTACAAAAGAAAATTTCGTCAAAATCTTTAGACAGAGTATATTTTTTATATGGACACGAAAGTGGACTTATGCTGGAAACGGAACAAGAATTGATAAAGAAGAAGCTTCCTGAAGGTGAAAATGATTTTAATATTATGAGGATAAATGAAGAGAAAATAGACATAGGCAGCGTGGGGGTTTATTTAAATACTTATCCTGCATTTTTTAAAAACAAGTGTATGATTATACGAAATTTGGACGTTACAAATTTGAAAAGTGATGAAATTTTGGAATTAATTGAAACGATAAAGGATATGCCTGAGTTCTCTAGTCTAATTATAAATCAGCTCTCAATAGATCCAGAAGCTTTTAAAAATTCTGCATGGAAAAGTTTTATATCCAAAATTACTCCGGTCGCCACTGTTTGTGAATTTTCTTCCCGTTATAACGCAGGCTTAGAAGAACAAATAATTTCTTGGGCAAAAATGAGAGACAAAAAGATTACTTTTAATCTTGCCAAATTGTTAACACAAAAATGTGGGACAAATACCGATATACTTAAAATGGAAGTATACAAGCTTTGTGCATTTGAGGAGTCAGATACCATAACCAAAGAGTCTATTGAGACGGTCACAGCAACTGCAGTTGATTATAATGTGTTTTCTATGTGCAATTTGTTAATAGCAGGAAATTATTCGGACGTTTTTAAAATTCTTGAAAGTTTATTTAATAATAATGAAAATCCTATTTTGATTCTTTCTGCGATTGCCAGTAGCTATGTAGATTTATTTAGGGTTAAAGTAGCTTTGGAGGCTGGATATTCTTATAATAATGTAGCTGATTATTTTGATTACAAGTCTAAAATGTTCAAGTTGGAAATTGCAAGCAAAAATGCTTATAAAATGGATATGCAACAGATAAAATCCAGCATATACGAACTTTTAAGTTCAGATATAGAGCTAAAAACTTCGGTGCTTCCTCCAAAAATAGTTCTTTATTCTTTGATATTCAAGCTTATAAAGATAAAAGAAAGGAGGGATTAAAGGAATTGATGAAAATAAATGAAGCGGTGATTGTTGAGGGGAAATATGATAAAATCAAATTAGCCGGGATAATAGATGGGCTAATTATTGAAACAAATGGTTTTAGAATATTTAGTGATAAAAAAAAATTAAATTTAATTCGGAGTCTTGCAGTAAACAGCGGGATAATTATAATGACTGATAGTGATGCTGCAGGCTTTCTAATCAGAAATTATCTTGTCTCTTCTATACCGAAGGGCAAAATATACCACGCATATGTTCCGGAGATAACAGGGAAAGAGAAAAGGAAAGAAAAAGCG
>CATOLC010000078.1 GCA_951800855.1 uncultured Ruminococcus sp. | reverse complement strand
ATTTGAAGGCAGCCAAGTTTTAGAGGAACCTAAATATTTTTTTGAGGGCGAACATATGGATGAATTTGTTTATTCCCCAAAAACGAGCAAAAAAATAATAAAAACGGAGTTTAGTTCAGCTGTTTATGATTAAAATATTATTAAAAAAATAAAAGAGAGTTCTCACTAAAAGATAGACTAAATTAAAATTATAAAAATATCGACTTAAAATTTACTGATGAAGATATAAAATAAGAACTCTCAAATAAAAATATTAGAAATAAAATGAAACTGCCGGATGCCTTTTGTTAAAATTTTTTACAGCCCTTAACAAATATTAAGTTGGATTAAATATAAAAAGCAAATGTAACTACGTCACAGAGCCAGCGGGCAAATATAGGAACAAGAATGTTTTTAGATTTATAAAACATAATTCCGAAAACGCTGCCTAAAAGAAATACTCCTCCCAATCCTTCCAAAAATGCCTGAGCCACGGAAATAAATGATATGAATAAAGAATGATTTATCTAAAGAGAATGCTATTAATGAAAGAAAGTATATTGTAAAGTTGGGTAAAAGGTGTATAATTATTTTTTAAAAGATAAACTTAGGAGGATATATGCAGATAATAGCAAAAGCTCCGGCTAAAATAAATTTGTGCCTTGCTATAAAAGGAAAAAGGGATGACGGTTATCATGAAGTTGATATGATTATGCAAACAGTCAGCCTTTTTGATACCGTTACAGTAAAAAGAAATTTTTGGGGAAATGAAGGCATAAAGATACTTTGCAATAGAGACCTTTGTTGTAAAGACGAGGATAACATCGCATTTAAAGTCTCAAAAAGTTTTTTTGATTATACAAAAATAAAAAATCCAGGTATTTTAATAAAAATACAAAAAAAAATCCCTGCATTTGCCGGATTAGCTGGAGGGAGCAGCGATGGAGCTGCCACAATATTGTGCCTTAACGAAATGTTCGGGACTAAGTTATCTGAAGATGAGATGAGGGAGATTGGAGCTAGTGTTGGGGCTGATATCCCTTTTTGCATAGGAGGAGGAACGGCACGGGCTAAGGGAACAGGGACGCAAATAGAAAAAATTAAAAATATCCCAGACTGTGGGATAGTAATTGTAAAACCTGAATGCAAAGTTTCAACTAAAAAAGCTTATGAAATGTATGATAGTTCAACCATTAGATGTGAAAAAAGCATTGAAAATATGATTAAATTGATAAATGAGGGAGATTTATTTAAAATATCTAACAATTTATTTAACAATTTCGAAAGTTTTATAAGAATTCCAGAAATAGAACAAGCAAAAAGTGAACTTGTGAAAAATAATCCTTTAGGGATTAGTATGAGTGGAAGCGGACCTTCGGTTTATGCGGTGTTTGAAAGCCTTTATAAGGCTAAAAAATGTGCTGGAGTTTTAAAGAAACTTTTTAAAAAAGTATATACATGTGTTCCTATTTCTTATGGCGCAAAGATTTTTCATAAGTATAATTAGTGAGTTAATTAATTTAATTAATTTAAATTTACCAAAAAGCTTAAAAATGAATACTATATTGATAATATATCCCCAAATTTGAAAGAGGGAATATGAAAAATAGGATAAATATGTGGAAGAATAAAGAATAAAAAAATTTATCTTTTTAAATTAATTATGTGTATTATTTTTTGAAAAAGTAAATTTTTCCTCAATAAAATCGCAGAATACACAGTCTCCTTTCTTAATTTTCTTTTCCAAGATTTGTTCTGCTATTTTGTCTTCTATTTCGTTTTGAATTACTCTTCTTAGTGGACGTGCTCCGTATGCATCGTCAAATCCCTTCTCAGCCAGTTTATTAATAGACGATTCCGAAAATTTTACGGAAATATTTATGGATTTTAAGTGTTTAATCAGTGTGTCCAGCATTCTTTTAGTGATTAGCCGTATATCTTCTTTATTTAATCTTTTAAATACTATTGTTTCATCGACTCGGTTTAAAAGTTCGGGCTTAAAAACATTTTTAAGTTCTTTCATTACTTTGTCATTGATTGCTTGTTCATCGCTTTCTTTGCCATTAAACTGCGAAAAACCTAATAGTACACCTTTATCAGTTATAAATTTTGCTCCGATATTTGATGTCATAATTACCACGGTATTTTTAAAGTCTACTTTCCGACCTTGGGAATCCGTCAAATGTCCATCTTCGAGAATTTGAAGAAGAATATTGAATATTTCTGGGTCCGCCTTTTCTATTTCATCAAAAAGTATTACGGAATATGGTTTTTGCCGTACCTTTTCCGTAAGCTGTCCTCCTTCTGTGTATCCTATATACCCAGGGGGAGAACCTATAAGTTTGGACGAAGTATGCTTTTCCATAAATTCAGACATATCGAACCGTATAAGAGAGTTTTCCGTGCCAAATACTGTTTCGGCTAAAGCTTTGCAAAGTTCTGTTTTCCCTACTCCTGTAGGTCCTAAAAAAATAAATGAACCTATCGGACGTTTAGGGTCTTTGACTCCTGTCCTGCCCCTTTTTATAGCGCGTGAAACTGCCGACACTGCCTTATCTTGGCCTATTACTCTTTCGTGAAGTATATTTTCCAGGTTTAAAAGGCGTTTGGTTTCTTCGGAAGTCATTTGATTTACAGGGACAGACGTCCATTCTGAAACAATATTTGCAATATCAGACACGCATACTCTTTTTTGTATACGGTCTTTTTTTTCTTTCCATTTTAATTTTTCTTCATCAAGCTCTAGAGCTATTATCTTTTCCATGTCACGTAATTTTGCTGCCAGCTCGAAATCTTGGTTGTTAACTGCTGATTCTTTATCTGTAACAAGTGCATTTACCCGATTTTCTAAATTACTGATTTTTTCCGGAACTGTATAAGTGTTTATTTTTAATCTGGATGCTGCTTCATCTATCAAGTCTATTGCTTTATCGGGGAGAAATCTGTCAGCTATATATCGTGAAGAAAGCGTAACTGCAGCTTCTATTGCAGCATCTGTGATTTCAATTTGATGAAATTTTTCATATTTTTCCCTAAGACCTTTTAAAATTTTTATAGCTTCCTCTTTAGACGGCTCTTCCACTATTACGGGCTGGAACCTTCTTTCCAGTGCGGGATCTTTCTCTATATTTTTGCGATATTCTTTAATAGTTGTGGCACCAATTAGCTGAAGTCCTCCTTTTGTAAGCGATGGTTTAAGCATATTAGCAGCGTCTGCAGAGCCTTCAGCTGAACCTGTTCCGACTATTGTATGGATTTCGTCTAGGAAAAGAATAATATTTTTATTCTTTTTTACTTCGCCTATAGTTGCTTTTATCCTTTCTTCAAAATCACCTCTATATTTTGTCCCCGCTATCATACTTGTGAGGTCTAACGATACAATTTGTTTGCATTTTATTGAGTCAGGAACAGCTCCATTTGCTATTTTTAGAGCTAATCCCTCTAAAATTGCAGTTTTGCCTACTCCGGGTTCTCCTATAAGGCAAGGGTTATTCTTAGTCCTTCGGGATAAAATTTGTATAACTCTTTCTATCTCTTTTTCTCTGCCGATAACAGGGTCAACATTTCCGTTTTGTGCTTCTTTAGTTAAATTTTTTCCGTATTTTTCAAGATAATCAGTCTTTTCTTTAGGCTGGGTTCTACTAAACCTAGGGAACATTATACCGTTTAAATTATTGAGTTCTTTTTGGCTAAATATCTCATCTATTAAAGACCCGTTTAATTTTCGTGCAATTTCCACTTTATTAAGACCCATTTCCCCTAAAAGTCTCATTGCATAACTTTCAGTTTCATCTAAAATAGATAAAAGTATATGTTCCGTACCTATAGAATCTTTTCCGCTGCTTTCTGCCTGAGTGGCTGCGTTTTTAAGGATTTTTTTCGTTCTGGGAGTAAAGTCCTCTTTGCTTACGCTAGTCAGTGTACCTGTTCCTATTTCATCTTTTACAATGGATTCTATATCATTTAATATAATTCCTAATTCGTTTAGAACCGTTGCTGCTACGCTGTTTTTTTCGCTTAAAAGTCCCAATAAAATATGTTCACTTCCGATATAAGTGTGGCCAAGTTCCCCGGCTATATCAATTGCATTCTTAATGGCATTTTCAGCTTTTTCGGTGAATTTATTAGATTTATCCATTTTATCAACCTCATTAATAAAACATAAAATATACTATTAGATAAATTATATATTATTTTTTTGAATTATACAATATATTTTATGTTAAATTGGATGTATTTTATTCTTTAAATCTAATGATTTTTTATTGATTTCATATTTTTTGTTTCTTCTTTCTTCAAAAAATTCTTTTGAAACCTTAGGGAACTGAGCATAAGACAGCACGTCTTCTTCTTGCTCCATCCATTCGCTTACTTCTTGCCTGAGTTTATCGAGTTCTGGTTTCAGTAAATCTGCTGGGCGCCCTGATACTGGTGTTTCGTTCCCGATTATCTTTTTTTGGAAATCTTCTGATATTTTCATCGGTGTTTTACCGTATTTCCCAGCTACAATGCCCTTAAATTCATTCGTGCAAATTTTATATCTTTCTCCGGATATAATATTATAAACAGCTTGAGTACCGATAATT
>CATOLC010000077.1 GCA_951800855.1 uncultured Ruminococcus sp. | reverse complement strand
ATTCCCACTGGTAGCATAAGCAGCCAATTTGTTTTTCCGTTTCCTTGCAGAACTCCAAAAAGTAAAAAATCTATAATTCCACCAGAAAATGTCATCCCTATCGCTATATTTAGAATATGCATAAGCATAAATGATATTCCTGCCAAAACACAGTGTGTTCCATAAAGCAAAGGGGCTACAAACAAAAATGTAAACTCTAAAGGTTCTGTTATTCCTGTAATCATAGCTGTAAGCGCTGCCGAAATAAGAAGTCCTCCGGCGATTTTCTTCTTTGAAGGTTTAGCTACTGAATACATCGCTAAAGCAGCCCCGGGGAGACCAAAAATCATGAATGGGAATTTGCCTGTCATAAACCTTGTCGCATCAACACTGAAATGAGTTATATTGGGAGATGCAAGCTCCGCAAAAAAGATATTTTGTGCGCCCATTATATATTTTCCATCTATAACCGATGTTCCGCCAAGCCCTGTTTGCCAAAATGGCGTATAGAACACATGATGAAGTCCAAATGGTATTAAAGCACGCTCTATGATGCCATAAATCAATGTTCCTGCATATTTTGTTCCCGTTACAAGCCCGCCGAGAGAATATATTCCAGCTTGAATGTAGGGCCAAACAAAATACATAAGTATTCCCACAAATATATACACAAGAGAAGATATTATAGGTATAAAACGAGTACCTCCAAAAAATGAAACTACCGTAGGAAGCTTAATTTTATAGAACCTATTGTGCAAATAGGCAACTCCAAGACCTACTATAATTCCACCAAACACTCCCATTTGAAGCGATTGTATACCACACACTTCCCCAACTGTTCCTTCTAACATTACTCCGGGTTCAAGTTTTCCATTTAGCTGAAGAAGCGAAGAAATAGACTGATGCATAACAAAAAACGCTATCGCCGATGACAAAGTTGCAGTAGCCTTTTCTTTTTCAGCCATCCCCAAAGCTACACCCATTGCAAAAATAATTGGAAGATTTGCAAAAACAATATCCCCTGTTTCTTTCATAATGGTGAGAACAAAATTCAAAAAAGTTCCTTCTCCTAAAAGCCACTGAAGCCCAAAAGAAGCTATCATCTGAGGATTAGAAAACGATGCACCTATCCCCAAAAGTAGCCCTGCAACTGGTAAAAGTGCAATCGGCAACATAAATGAACGGCCAATTCTTTGAAGCACACTAAACAGTTTGCTGTCCCTATCCATTCAAAACACCCCTTAATTATTTCTTGATTATTATTTATTATATATCTAATATAATTATTCCTATGTTTTATATTTTAAATAATTTATCCTCTATTTACTATATGAAATAATTACACTCTTGCCTGCCTGAGTCTCTCCGTAATTGCATTTTATCTCTTTTATGCTGTCCATATTGGTAATCACAACTGGAGTTTGAGTAGAATATCCATTACTTTTTATTAAATCAATATTTACCTCAGCTATTTTTTCACCCGCCTTAACTTTTTGACCGGTCTTAACAAAAGTTTTAAAGCCTTTTCCCTGGAGCTCGACTGTATTTATCCCGATATGAATTAATATTTCTGCTCCATCGTCGGCACGGATTCCATAAGCGTGGAGTGTATCAAAAATTTGTATTATTTCTCCATTTACTGGTGAAAAAACTGTTCCATCAGCAGGAATTATCCCTACACCATCACCTAGCATCTTTTCCGAAAAGGCTACATCCTCAACCTCACTTATAGGAATAACCTTTCCATCCATTACGGATAAAATCTGGTGCCCTTTCTTCTTGAAAAACCCAAACATAATAACTCCCACTCCTAATTAATATTGTTAAAAGCGTATCTAAAACGAAATTTCTCTTAAAATTCGCTCCTTTATCTCATCTACATTTATTTCCGTCATTCTTTTTCTGATTCCTAAAACAAAAGGAGCTGACATAGACAATTCATCTACTCCCATAGCCAAAAAAACGCCAGTCAAAGTCTCATCAGCAGCTAATTCCCCACAAATTCCAACCCAAATACCATTTTTATGAGCATTATCAACGACAATTTTTATCATGCGAAGAATAGCTTTGTGATATGGATTATACATACCACTAATCTTATTGTTTTGCCTATCAATCGCTAAAGAATATTGAGTCAAATCATTTGTACCTATACTGAAAAAGTCAACTTCCTTTGCAAGTTCATCGCTTATCATAACTGCTGCAGGGGTTTCTATCATTACTCCTATCTTGACTTCTCTGTCATAAGCTATATTTTCTCTGTCCAATCCCTCTCTGACTTCTCTTGCTATTTCTTTAGCTCTTATAACCTCTTCCTTAGAAATTATCATAGGGAACATCAAAGAAATCTTCCCGAAGGCAGATGCTCTATATATTGCTCTGAGTTGTGTTTTAAAGATAAGTGGTCTGTCCAAACATATCCTTATGGCTCTGTATCCCATAGCCGGGTTAGCCTCGCTCGGCAAATCAAAATAATCAGCTTTTTTATCCGCCCCAATGTCCATAGTTCTTATTATTATTCTCTTACCGTTCATTTTCAAGACAGCTTCTTTATAAATTTTAAACTGTTCTTCTTCAGAAGGATAGTTATTTCGTCTTAAATACAGAAATTCGCTTCGAAATAACCCTATCCCTCCGGCATCATTTTTAATTACTCCGTCTAAATCTGCTAAGTTGCCTACATTGGCATATATATCAATTGTTTTCCCATCTTTGGTAACATTCGGATGTCCTTTTAAGCTTTGTAAAAGTTCCTTTTGATGCTCACAAAGTTCCTTCTTTTTTTTGAGTCTCTTTACTGTGGTAATATCCGGATTTATATAAACAGTCCCAGAAAATCCATCAACTACCATTTCACATCCTTCATACTCTGGTTTTATTTGACTTCCCAGTCCAACAACCGCCGGAATATTCATCGTTCTTGCAAGTATTGCCGTATGGGAGTTGATAGACCCATGTATTGTAACAAATCCTCTAACGTTTGATTTATCCATTTGCATAGTTTCACTCGGAGTTAAATCATCTGCACCAATAATACAAAATAAATTTGAACCTATATTCCCGTTTTTTGTGTTTGTAAGAATTGAAATAAGCCGATTAGATATGTCCTTGACGTCCAAGGCTCTTTCTTTCATATAAGAATCCTCCATAGAGGAAAACATCTCAGTAAATTTTTCACAAGCCTCATATACTGAATACTCTGCACTTACCATTTTCTCTTTTATATTATTTTCAATAAAAGATACCAAATCAACATCTTGTAACATCATTTGATGTACCTGAAATATATTTGCTTCTTCTTCACCGACACTCTCCAAAGCTTTTTCATATAACTTATTAAGTTCATTTACTGCTGTTTCTCGTGCTGTTTTATATCTGTCTATTTCTTTTTCCACATCTTCAATTTTTTTCTTTTGTATATTAATATGATTTCTTTTAAACATCCTAAATTTTCCAAACGCTATTCCCTTGTATACTCCTATTCCTTTTAAAACTCTCATTTGAAAATTTCACCTCCAAAATCCAGTTGGTATAGGCACAAAGCCTACTTTAAGCTTCCGATGTTTCCATAACCTTATCTGCATTAAAATCGTGTTGGAGCATTTCTTCTAATTTTTCCGATAAAATGTCCTCATCATCCCCACAAACTTCTATATTCAGTTTTTCTCCATTTTTTATCCCCAATCCCATAATAGAAAAAAGACTTTTTGCATTTGCTTCCTTTTCCCCTTTTAAAAATTTCACATCTGATTTAAACTGGGAAACTGTTTTTACTAAAATTCCCGCCGGTCTAGCATGTATACCGTTCTCGCTGTTTATCGTATATGAAAACTTCCGCATAATTATCCCTCTTTCATAAAAATAATTTATCTGCATTTAGTTAGTTACAACAAAATTATCTTAATTTTCAGTGTATAGTATAAGCATTTCAACATAAAGCTTAATATATACATTTTATTTAATATTTACAATGCTCTTACGTATTATCTAATAAGCTTTTTAAAAAGTCAACACTTAATATAATATGAAATGTCAAAATTAAAGATAAAGGGAAATAACTTTAAAAATATAAATTTTAAAAAGCAAAAACATTTTTCTATATATTCTATTATTCTTTTATTTTCCTTGTTCATTTTTAGTATACAACAAAAAAGAACCAAAAAACGGCAAATTGGAAATTAAAAGAGGAAGTTCCGATTCCTCCTTTTAATTCCCCTTAAACGACCCAAGCAAAATCACGGGGGCGGTTGTCCCTTTTGGCCACAAAATATTTGTTTGTTTTTTAGTTATTTGCCTATAAACCTATGCCCTAGCTACATACCATTTGATAATAATTTAGTCTTAATTTTTCAAGTTAATTTACTACAAAGCAAATGCAGTATTTAAAATCTCTCTATTTAAGCGATTATCGTACCTTAAAAACAAATAAGATTAAATCTTATATTTTAATAAAGTAATCCCATAAAAAATAATATTTTTGCTCCTTTTAAAGTCGTTTTTACCTAAATAATATATATAAAATTAAAAAACTAATATGTGTATTGATTTATTATTAATAAAATTATATTGTTTTCTATATTTTTTTGTGTTATAATT
>CATOLC010000076.1 GCA_951800855.1 uncultured Ruminococcus sp. | reverse complement strand
CCTATAATACTTCCGGCTAGAAAAGACCGCTCGTTTGGTAAGAAGAGCATACAGCTTCTCGATAAATTTAAGTTAGATGTGAATGATTTGATTAAACACTGTAATAAAGTTGATTTGAGATTTAAAGGCAATATACAGCAAATGGCAGCAGAATCTTCAGAGAAAAAACCGGAAGCTACTAAAGAAGCAAATACCTCAGAGGAAGCTGGAGTGGTGTCAAAGCAACCAGCTGAGATAAAAAAGGGTAAACTAACGCTTGCGGATAAGATTAAAGGCAAGTTTAAGGGGGGCAAAAAAGAGACCTCAGAGAAAGCCGAAGAAGCTCCAGAGCAACCAGCTGAGATAGAAAAGAGTAAACTAAAGCTTGCGGATAAGATTAAAAGCAAGTTTAAGAAGTATAAGTAAAACGCCATTTGATTATTGAAATCTGAATTTTATGTTTTGATACACTTAAATTTAAATAAAACGAATAAAATTTTGTTGACAAATTATTTTTTTAGTATATAATGTTTAATATAGAATAATAAAATTGGATATATTGATAAAAAACATTCAAGGGGTGGTTAAAATGGCACCAAAAATGCCGGATGCTATAAACAAAGCTATAAATGGGATATCTGCGGAGGCTAGTTCGCCAAAGGCACTAAGAACAAATGTTAATACTGCTTTAGCATATTTATGCAAATTGAGCCGTGAAAACAAAAAAAACAAAGGGAAGCTTAGTGGTGCTGAGAGTGCTTTTAAGGAATTTACAGGTCTTACTGTTGACGATATCGAAAACTGGGACTTGAAAGCAGCTATAACTAAAGGCAACTCCGATGGCTTAGATGACGTAGCGCAAATAAAGGATGCGAAGAAAGTGCTGAATGAGTTCACGGGACTTGCTTCGGATGATTTGATTAAAATTGTTGGTAATAAATTGGATACTGCGAGCGAAAAGCTCAACATCGAGCTACCAGAGGATAGAGAAGATGACAATTCCGACAGCAAATCGGGGAACAAAAGAAGCGGTGATTCTGGTACTACTAAAACCAAGAACGCCAAACTTTCTGTGTCTGGCAATAATCCTACGGATGATTCTAATGAGAGCCCAATTAAATCCAAATTCGGAGAGTTCAAAGATATTTTATTAATAGAAAGCATTGATAATATTGGTAGCTGGCTTGGTTCTATTTTCACCAGATATAAGGATTTGCTCGGGCTTTTGGTTTATCCCAGCGATTTGGAGCTACTATCCGTTATTCCGGCTTTTACTTCAATGGACCTTCATGATACAGTGAGTGATGCTGTCGTTGATGATGAAACTCTGGCGAGAGTTTACGTTGCCAAAGAAGTTTGGAATCCGTTTGAGCAGCATGTTAAATCTTTCGGTCAGGCTACGCAGAAGACTATCGCAAAATTTAATAAGGAACATTTAGCGAAATTGAAAAAAGAGTTTAATTCCAGTAAAAAAAGTTTGGATATCTTCGCTAAGGCTGCTGATAGATTTCGCATAGGTATAGACGGTGGATCGAGATTGCATATATATGCTAAGAATAGTGCTAAGGTATTTGATGTTGTGACCTTCCTGGGAGAACAAAGCTCATTCCTTGTCAAATTTACAGATAACCATTATGTAGGAACCAAAAAAGATAAGAAGAAATGTTTTATAGATAACGGTGAATTGAGTGTTGATGTTGAGAAATATGGAAAATATTGTTATATACCGAAGAAGAAATCTCTGAAGATTCTTTCAGACGAGACAGTGGTCGCCAAGAATGTGGGTAAAGATTATGTGATTGAAAAAATCGGATATAAACTGTTCAATGATACTGTTAAAGGTGGTGTGTTTGCTGACCTGGGCGGGCGGCCTGCTAAAGACCGTTTTCTGGCCGACTTCTGATTGTTGTATATTTTTGTGTTTTGTCTTGATTTTGCATAGAGCTATTTACGTTTATTAGCGTGAATAGCTTTAATTTTTACATTTTAGCAGTGCTTATCTTTGGAGATTTAACAATTTTACCTAAAAATATTTCAACTTTTCTTAAAGTCGTGACTTTATTAATTAAATGTGATATATTATATATAATTGTAAATAAAATAACTTTATAAAATATTTTAGGGAGAAATTTTTATGAGTAAAGAGATTTTTGATGCTCTCCATTTGCTGGAGAAAGAACGGTCAATACCTTTGGATTTTATGATTGAAAAGATAAAAAAGGCTATTGTTACGGCATGCAAAAACAGCTATGATGGAAATGAAGAAGTTTCTGTAAATATGGATGCAGACACCGGAACCTTTGAGGTGAACCTTGCAAAAGAAGTTGTGGAAAACGTAGAGACTGCAGGGAAAGAGATATCTTTGAGAGATGCTGAGGAAATTTCTCCAGGGGTTTCTTTAGGCGATAAGATTACAATTCCTCTAGACACAAAGGAGTTTGGAAGAATAGCAGCACAGACCGCAAGAAATATTATCAGACAAGGCATAAAAGATGGAGAACGCAATCAAATCACACAAGAATTTCAGCATAAACAGCACGAAATAGTTAGTGCGCTGGTTGAAAGAATAGATCCTATTAATGGTGCCTTAACAATTCGTATTGGAAAAGCCGAATCCATGTTGCCACAAGCAGAACGAATAGGCATTGAGAACGTAAAAGAAGGGGACCACATTAAAGTTTATATATCGGAGGTTCGAGAAGGAGGGAAAGGGCCTCGTGTGATGATTTCCAGAACCAGTCCAAATTTTGTTGGGAAACTTTTTGAGATGGAAGTTCCGGAAATTGCTGACGGAGAAGTGCAAATAAAATCGATTTCAAGGGAGGCTGGCTCCCGAACAAAGATGGCTGTAGTCAGTAGTGAAGAAAATATTGACCCAATAGGTTCGTGCATTGGGAGCTATGGAGCACGTGTGCAGGCTGTTGTGGATGAATTGGGCGGGGAAAAGATAGATATAGTGAGATACAGTGATGACCCGGTGAAATTTGTTAAAGAAGCTCTTTTGCCTGCGAAAGTATTAGATGTTGAGATACTATCCCATGAAGACAAATCCTGTATTGCTTTTGTGCAGGAAAGCGAACTGTCGCTAGCGATAGGGAATAGAGGCCAAAATGTACGGTTAGCTGCCAAACTTACTGGATGGAGAATAGATATTAAACCCAAAAGCGAGAATTAAAAACTGAGGTGTTAGACTATAGTGATTTCATTAAGAAAGTGTATAGGATGCGGGTCGCATAAGGTTAAAGAGGATTTGATAAGGATAGTGAAGTCTTCCCGAAATTCAAATGGAGATAAAATAATTATAGCTGAAGGTTACGCTGAAGGGAGGGGTGCATACCTTTGCAAAAATGAAAAATGCTTAAAAAAGGCTGAAAAAGGAAAAAAACTGGAAAGGGCATTTTCTTGCAAGGTGAATTTAGATATTTATAATAGGCTGGAAGGTATGGTGAAAAATTCTGAACAATAAATTAATGGCGTTTTTAGGGCTTACGGTTAAAGCGGGAAACTTAACTTTTGGATACAGTGGAGTTAAGGATGATGTGGAGAAAAGCAAAATTAAGCTAGTTTTATTTGCTTCTGATTTATCCAGTAAGTCTAAAGAGAAAATGATTTCTTTTTTAGAGCGTAAGGGAATTGAACACATTGGAGTAAAAGAAAAAATGTCAGACATTTTTGACTGTACCGGTAAGTATTCTGGGGTTTTGGGAGTAAAAAATGATGGAATGGCATCGCGGTTAAAAGAATTAAACGAAGATCGATCTTGGGAGGGAATCAATCTATGATAAAATACAAAGTGTATGAAGTGGCTAGAGACTTAGGGGCTACTAGCAAAGAGATAATAGGTGTTTTAAAAGAATATTTAAATGAAGAAAAAAAGCATATGACAGCTTTAGTCAATAAGGAATTGGATATCATTCTTGAATATTATACGCAAAATAATCAAGTGGATAGTTTTGATGAATATTTTTCCTTACAATCTCAAGAAGACGAAACTCTTGTACAAAAAAATACTGTGCCATCTGTGCCATCTCCACAGGAAAACTTAAAAAAGGCACCTGAAACATCTGAAAAACCAAATAATAATTCCAATGTAGTTAAAAAGTCCAGTTCAAATGTTAATAGTTTAAAATCAAATCACAGACCTGAGAGAAAAAAAACACCAGAAAAAATTATAAAGATTCACTCTAATGAGATAAAAAAGGGAGATATTGTTGTATCTGAAGAAAACACAGACCAGAATCGTATAATCAATACTCGCACTGTGAGCATGAATATAGAAAAATATAATGAAAAATATGATAAAATGGCTGCTGAAAAAGTTCAGACTGACAACATAATAAGAAAGCAAAAAATAAATCAGAGATCACAGCGACGCGGAAAATTAAAGAATTTAAAAAGAGAAACAGAAGCGGAACGCTTAAGCAGAATAGCACAGGAAAGAAAAGCTCGGAGCATTACGATAACTGTTCCTGATGAAATTACTGTTGCTGATTTAGCGATGAAACTAAAAGCAACAGCGGCAGAAGTAATTAAAAAGCTCATGATGATGGGGATGATGGTTACTATAAATGACGTAATTGATTTTGATACGGCCAGTCTAGTTGCTATGTAATTTCATGCGAAAGTAGAAAAAGAGATTGTACTTACAATAGAG
>CATOLC010000075.1 GCA_951800855.1 uncultured Ruminococcus sp. | reverse complement strand
ATATAAGAGGTAATTTAAAGGGAAAAATCATAGATGGGTTTGCTGAAGAAAAAAGGGATATGGAAGAAAAACTAAATAATTTAGAGATTGAACTTGAGCAAAAAGAGATATATTTAAAGAGTTTAGAGCTTGCAAAAGAAGTTCTTACTGAATCGTACCATGAACTTAAAAATAAAATAGGACCTAAAATTAATGAAAGCACGGCAGGGATACTATCTTACTTGACTTTAGAAAAGTACAATACAATTTCAGTGCAGGATGATTGCAGTATTTTAGTTAAAATTGGAAGTTTCGACAGAGAGCATATTTTTTTTAGCTCAGGCACGATAGACCAAGCATATCTTGCGTTAAGGCTTGCTTTGGCTGAAATTATTTCAAATAATAATTCTGTTCCGATTATATTAGACGATGTTTTAGTCAGATACGATGATGACCGTTTAAAAAGTACTATTGAATACTTAAGGGACTACGCGATTAAAAATGATATACAAATTCTCCTTTTTACGTGCCACGATTATATTCAAGATATGGGAGAATCTTATTCTATACCATTAAAGCTTTTGTAATTTTATTTATCTCTAATCGAACATGCTTTGTGCTCCGAAAATTTTTAAGCTATTTTTCTGTAGTAGATGAATTTTAGCAAAATATATTAAATACATGATAAAATATTGACAAATATATTAATTTAGAGTATAATCATGGTGTGTAATTTTTAAAAGGAGTGATATTAAGTGAAATATTTATATAGATCTAGAACAAATAGAAAAATTTGTGGTGTTTGTGGAGGTATTGCAGAATATTTGGAATTAGACCCTACGGTAATACGTGCGCTGTGGATATTGCTGTGCTGTATGGCGGGATTAGGAGTCTTCGGATACTTTTTACTTGCGGTTATTATGCCATCTGAGTGATATTATTAAATTTCAGTTTATAATTAATAGATTTAAGGAAAGAGTGGATTTTATTTAGCAAAGGGCTCGGAGACATCTGGTCTGTTTGCGTGTAATTTTCAGGGCGGGAAATATCCCCCTCTTTTTTCAGAATTTTTCGGTTGTGATACTTTTATGTGTATAATTTGTATTGGCGTGCTTTAGTGAAGTGTATTGGTTTTTTGTAACATAAAGTTAATTTTTATGCGTGTTGAAATAAATTTTTGATTAGTATATACTGCTTTAATATGATTAAATTAAATAATTAGTTAAACCTTATTTATATAAAAATATTCAAAGAAAAGGTGGCATTTATGAGCAAAATCGGTAGGATTTCTCTTTTGTTAATGTGTTTAGGGATATGTATATGTTTATATGCATGCGGAAATAAGGGACAAGAGGAACAAGATACTACCAAAAGCCAAGTAACAAAAGACTATGATTTGCTCATATATAATACACATGAGGAAATTGGAGAAGCTTTTGAAAAAATGTGTGCTGATTATACTTCGCGTACAGGAGTAATAGTAAAAGTCATTTCGGCTCAAGAAGATGAAAATGCAGATGAAGAACTAGAGAACTATATGAATTCTGGCGAAGCGCCGGACATATATACCGTAGATAATATGCAGCATCTTAAAAAATGGCAGGCTGCTGGGAGTATCTTAGATTTTAGTAATGCTACGGAGGACACATTTAAAGAGATAGCAAATAATATTCCGGAAAGCTTAAGGTTAAGCTCAAATACAACTGATAATTTTGGGATTCCATGTACTCTAAAGGGGTATGGTTATGTAGTTGACCCAAAGATGATATCTTCGCTATTTGGAGCAGATAAATATCGATATGTTTTGGAAGACTTGAAAGCTTGTACTTATGATGAGTTTGAAAGTTTTATTAATGCTCTTGAACTTTATATTGCAAATGGGAGCATATATGAATTTAATCTTCATAATAATTCATATAAATTTCTTGACAAAAGGTCAGGGCTAGCGGAAAATTTGAATGCGGTTTTTGCTTTTCCGGCAGGACTTCCTTCTTATACAGGATACTATATGCTAAGCCCAGCACTCGCATACCGTTTTAATTCAGCGGCAGAGGTTAATGTTGCTTCAGATGACGCAATATCCAACCTAAAAGGGATTCTTGCGTCATTTGCAAGGTCCTTGGATATTGTTACTTCTAGTGTTTCAACGAAGAGTGGAGGAGTATCCAGAGGAATAGACCTTGTAAACAGTGCGACTAATAATGCTGCTCAGGCACTCAAATGTTTTGTGAATGGACAAGCACTATTTTTAGTATCGGATACTTCCGTTTATGATTCTATGTTTTTGCTTGATTCTTCCTTAGCAAACAGAGTTTCCCTTATGCCGATAAAATTTTTAGAACCACTAGGAGAGCCATCGGCTTCCAATTTAGAATCAGGAAGTTACAAACAGTCAATTACTGTTTCAGTTCCATTTTATCTTGCAATTAATTCAAAATCAGATGCAAAACAGCAAAAACTTGCCCAAGATTTTATGGTTTGGTTTAAAACTTCCGAGTTAGCACAAAAATATATTATGCAGGAATTTAAATTTATTCCCTATGATATTGAAGAAAGTACCGCAATAGATAATCAGCTTAGCAAAAAGATGGTAGAATATATTTCATCTAAACAGTTTTTGCCCGCTACATGTAATGGTTTACCGGAATCAATGGCAGAAGAAGTAGGTAAACATATAATTGATAAGTATTATATGCTGCCGGATTGGTATATGGATGAGTATGACCTTATTGCACAGGAAACTATTAATATATGGAAAAGAATGAAATAAACTTGTAAGGAGAGGATTTTATGGCGAATATAATTCCAGATTTAACTTTTTTAGTAAGTGAAAAAAAACTTTGGGAAAAAAAAGTTTTTGAAAAGATAGAGGAATGTATAAGCATATTTAAGGAAAGAGACAATCCTGAATCTAAAGAAGACTGCTTCAAAATTTTTTGCCTGGATTTTGAATCTGCAAAATATAATTTTATGAATAAAATAAGGGATATACAACTTATTATGAAATGTCGAACAAAAGCTGATAATAATTCTAAATTTGGAGGGCAACAGTGTGCCGAATTTATGCAAGATATTCAAGCCGCTTGCAACAAATATCTGAACACTACGGTTTACTCAGATAATAATTCGGGAAATTCTCAGATGTATGTCATAAAAAGTGTTAGGGATATGGCTAAGTCAAGCGAGATAGAAGCATGGGAATTTGAAAATAAAGCACGCGATATATATGCAAGCACAGGTAAGGACATAACACTTGATATAATTAAACAAACCATGTACCCTATAGGGGGAACAAAAAAATGAAATGAGCTGATATGGTGAAGAACCGTCGTAATTACGATGTAAAATTAAGATATTTAAAACAAAAAGCACTTGATTTACCTTTTTATAGCGTATGCGAAGAGATTTTAAATGCAGTTACGCATGGATTGGGAGCTGTTTTTGGAATTGTCTCTCTTATTATGTTAATTAATATAGTCCCGAAGGACTTTTTTAGCCTTTTTTGCGTTTCTATATATGGTTCTACAATGTTTTTGCTTTATTTTATTTCCACGTTGTACCATTCTCTAGGAATATGCAAAGCCAAAAAGTTATTTAGGGTTTTAGACCATTGCTCTATATTTTTATTAATTGCTGGAACATATACTCCTGTCTGTTTTTTTCGACTAGGTAAGTTAGGTTTGCTAATTTTGTGCTGTATTTGGGCTGTAGCTATTATAGGAATAATATTGAATTCGATTAATTTAAAAAAATATGCAAAAATTTCTATGTTTTGTTACATAATAATGGGGTGGGCAGTAATTTTTTCCATAAAACCTTTGATGGAAGCTATAACTAAAAATCAATTTTTATTTTTAGTTGGTGGCGGAACTGCTTATACAATTGGAGCTGTTTTTTATATTTTTGGGAAAAAAATAAAGTATATACATTCATTATGGCATGTTTTTGTTTTGACAGGAAGCGTACTTCATTTTATAACAATCTACAGTTTTTTTCTCTAAACTCCCCAATTAGTTTAAAAATATTTTTTATGAGTCAGTTTAACTTTTTAGGTCAGTAATTATTATTTTTTAATTTTTCGCTCCCAAAATAGATATTTACTCTTTTTTTATTAATATTCTTCTTATTTTCTAATTATAATAGACACACAAAAATAAAAAAATCTCATTAAATTCATTATGAGATTTTTTTAGTTAAAATATTTATATTGGTGGGCCATCAGGGACTCGAACCCCGGACCAACCGGTTATGAGCCGGTTGCTCTAACCAACTGAGCTAATGGCCCTCTCTGTACACTTTTTATATTATATATTATGGTTTTATATTTGTCAACACATATTTTTATGAGGTAGTGCCAAATACGAGGAGTTAGATAAAAGAAGAAAGAGAGATTGAAGATTTGAGAGAAGGGTGAAGAAATTTAGCTAAAGAAAATTTGTTGAAAGCAAGGACAAAAATTTTAAAGACAGACTTGGCAGTATGGGCAGAGCTAAAAAAAGATAGAAGGTAAAAGATAACTAAAGGAAAGAGATAAAAAGAATAAAAAATTCTATCTAAAGATTTATAAACAGAGTAAATTTGCAAACAAAATGGGTTAAATAATGTCATATGTACTGCAAAACACATCTGTTTTTGTCCTTTTTTGCTCTTTGTATTTTAGTTCCCTGCACTGCCCA
>CATOLC010000074.1 GCA_951800855.1 uncultured Ruminococcus sp. | reverse complement strand
ATTATCTATATTTTTAGTATCGTCACACTCAGTGAACCCTTTAGTATCATCCGGCACGCTTACTGTGCATCCCGCACCACTTTTGATTTGTATAGTTTTTATAGTGGAACTACTGCTTACTTCCAAGTCTTTAAATTGACAGGTTGTTGAATTTCCCTCCTTATTATATGTGCACAAGCCGAAGTTTACTGTTGTGCCAGCGACACCTTCTCCGGCTGTACTGCTTAAATATATGCACCCTATAATTGCACTAAAGCATCCTATTAAAACATACGATATCAATTTTTTCACATTTTTCATCACATACACCACCATTATTTTATTGCTTTTACAGTATCTATTATATATATATATGCAATGGTTTTTAGTGTTTTTAGCTACATTTTATAAAAATTAATTTTAATTATAAGGAATTATAATTCTACACTTAAACTTAATTAATAAAAATAAGAAGATGCACAAAAAACGTGTATCTTCTGGCTATATTATATTCAATAAATATTTAATTCTGACCGATTGTTAGTTTCTCTTCTTTTATGGTGTTCCTGATTTTAAATTTATTTGACTATATTTTTAGTTTTGATAAAATATATTTAGAGCATATAGAAAAATTAATTCAGAGGTGTAAAAATAATGAGTTTTATAAAGGCAAAAGAAATACGGGACAAGTTTCTTGCTTTTTTTCAAGAAAAAGACCATTTACTAATAGAAAATGCGTCGATAATACCGAAAAATGATCCGACTTTATTATTTATAAATTCTGGTATGGCACCAATAAAAAGATTTTTTACAGGGGAAGAAATTCCAAAATCTCCCAGACTTTGTAATATTCAGCCGTGTATAAGGACGATAGATATAGATGAGATAGGAGACAAACATCATTTAACAAGCTTTCAGATGCTGGGGAGCTGGTCAATAAATGATTACTTTAAGGAAAAAGCGATTGCTTTGGCATATGAGTTTTTAACATTGTCTTTGGAAATTCCCAAAGAAAAACTCTATGTTACTGTGTTTTCTGGAGATGAAACCTTGGGTTTAAGCAAAGATACAGATTCAGCGTCGTACTGGGAAAAAGTGGGTATTCCTAAGGACCATATAGTATCTTGCGGAAAAGATGATAATTTTTGGGGACCTGCGTCAGAAACCGGTCCGTGTGGACCTTGCACTGAAGTTTTTTATGATACGGGAAAAGGACAGGCATATGTTCCAGGAGGAACTTTTGATACAAAAGAGCGCTATATAGAAATCTGGAATGCAGGCGTGTTTATGCAGCTTAATAAAAATTCGGATGGCACATACAGCCGTCTTGGGTTTACAAGTGTAGATACCGGAGCAGGACTAGAGCGGTTAGTTATGGCACTGGGAGACTATACATCTGTTTATGAAACGGATATGCTTGCCCCTATAAAGGAAAAAATCGAGAGTTTGGCAGGTAAGAACCATCATCTTTCACAAAAAGAAGTCAGGATATTAACAGATCATTTAAGAACAATATCACTTATCCTTTCTGAAGGAGTAAAGCCTTCTAATGAGGGAAGAGGATATATTCCGCGGAAATTAATAAGAAAATGTATAATGATTGTTATGACTGCTAAGCTATATGATTTTAATTTTGAAGAAATAATTAAATTTATTATTGATAAATATTCAGAATTATATGAAGATTTTAAAAACCACCAAGACCTTATACTGCTTGAATTTTCGAAAGAAAGCAAGCAATTTAAAAAAGTGCTTAAAAACGGCCTTGACCTTTTAGATGATATAAAAAATAAAGATAAAACCAATAAAATCTCAGGAGAGCAAGCATTTGAATTGGTTACAACTTATGGAGTACCGTTTGATATAATAATGGACTATGCATCAGGTTCAGGCATGAAAATTGACGAAGTGGGATTTAAAAATAAACTTGAGAACCATAAAAAAATTTCAAGACAGGTTGCTTTAGAAGCAGGAGAAGGAGTAAATACTGATTTAGAGGCTATTAAAGAATTTCCTGCCACGAATTTTACCGGTTACGAACAAAGCGAAACAGAAGCTTCAATTTTGGGGATTTTAGTCAATGGGACTAAATTAGAAAGTAAATTAGAAATCGGAGATAAATTAGCGCTTGTTTTGGATTCAACTTGTATGTATGCTGAGTCCGGAGGACAGGTGTCTGACCAGGGATTTATCATAAATGGCAAAAATAAGATTGAGATTTATGATGTTAAAAAGAATAAAAGTGGTGTTTTTGTACATTTTGGAAGATTAGAATCTGGAGACGGGGCTTTAGGTGGAAAAGTTACAGTAAAAATAAACACTGCAAGAAGAAAACAGCTTGCTAACAATCATTCGGCAGTCCACCTTTTGCAAAGTTCCCTAAAAAAGATTTTAGGGAAAGATATTCATCAATGCGGTTCTAAAGTGGAGCAGGATATGCTCAGATTTGATTTTAATTACGATAAAAGCATAGAGGAAAAAGATTTATTTAAAATAGAAAATCTTGTAAATTCATATATAATGGAAAATGTTGAGCAAAAGACGCAGATAAAGAGCCTGAGCGATGCAATAAAAGAAGGGGCAGTAGCATTATTTGATAACAAGTATTCAGACGAAGTAAGGGTAGTTTCGTTTAGTGATTTCTCCAAGGAGCTTTGCGGTGGTACACACACAAGCAGGACAGGGAATATTGGTTTATTTTGCATAGTTTCAGTCGAAAGTATAGGCAAAGGTATGAAACGTATTATTGCAATTACAGGGGAAAGAGCACTCGAATATATCCAAAGCAGAAGAAATATAATTAAAGAGACAGCTTCTTTGTTAAAAGTAAATCCGGAAAAAATAGTTATAAAAGTTAGCGATATTTTAAATAAAAACAACAAAAATAAAGAAGTGTCCGAGAATATTAGTGTTAATGATATAAAATTAATTGAAAACAAAAGCCAAATAAAAGCAGGTTACCTAGTAAAAGACAATTTTAATAAAAAATTCAACGAATCTGCCATAGAAATCTCGGATAAAATTAATGGAGTGTTTTTAGGGATTTTTGGAGCAGATAAAAAAAGGCTGTTAGTTTGCGTTAGCTCTAATTTGAGGAGTTCTGTAAGTGCAAATCAAATAATTAATAAACTTAGCGAAAAAATAGAATGTAAAGGTGGAGGAAACGAAAGAGTTGCATCGGGAGGTACAAACGCCGGAACTGCTGAAATAGTCAAAGCGTTTAGTGATGTTTGTTCTGAAATATAAGACTATAATTTTAATATGTTATTTAAAAAGTAATAGAGTTCTCGATGAAAAATATATCAGATTAAAATTATAAAAATATCAACCTAAAGTTTACTGGTTAAGATATAAAAAATAAGAGTTCTCACTGAAAGATAGACTAAATTAAAATTATAAAAATATCAACCTAAAGTTTACTCATAAAGAGATATAAAAAGACTAAAATTTCGAATTTGTTGGTATAAACATAAATAAGTTTAGGTGAAATTCATCTTTATAAATCTATAGGTAAGAACTCTCAAAAGAAATATTATTTTAAGACAAAATATTTTATATCCAACCGTTTAAAATTTGTAATTGACATTGTAAATTTTTAATAGTATACTGTACTTAAAGGCTGTAAAGGGGTATAGCTCAGTTGGTAGAGCAGCGGTCTCCAAAACCGCGTGCCGAGGGTTCGAATCCTTCTACCCCTGCCATATAGTACTTGGAGATATTTTTGATATAAAGCTAGTTAAGATTACTTGTTTATTTTACAAACAGAAAATTATTTTCTAGGTCTATAATAAGTATTTATGCTGATATAGCTCAGTTGGCAGAGCACATCCTTGGTAAGGATGAGGTCGTGCGTTCGAATCGCATTATCAGCTCCAAAATTTTTTTGAGGAATTTATTTTATGAATAGAAAAATATTTGAAGAAGCCCCTATTATCATAAGGAAATTTCTTGGTTATATGGAAACTATAAGAGGTAAATCTCCTAAAACAGTTGACGAGTATTATATAGATTTAAGAACATTTTTTAGATATATCAAACAAAAAAGAGGGTTAAGTGGGAACAATAAATCCATTGCTTTTGAAGATATAAACATAGATGATGTGGGAATTGACCTTATCAAGACGGTAACATTAGTAGATGTTTTTGAGTATATGGATTTTCTTATGAATGAAAGAAAGAACCAAGCATCTGCAAGGTCGCGAAAAGTGTCTAGTTTAAGGACTTTTTTTAAATATTTGACTATAAAAAGTAAAGATTTAGAAATAAATCCCGTTGAAGAATTAGAAACTCCACGGCTTAAAAAGGCTTTACCTAAGTTTTTGACCCTTGAAGAAAGCAAAATGCTTTTAGATACTGTAAATAAAAAAGGTGGTGCGTACCGCCAAAGGGATTGGTGCATACTCACACTTTTTTTAAACTGTGGTATAAGGCTTTCTGAACTTGTAGGGATAAATTTAAGCGATATAAAAAGTGATGGGACACTAAAAGTGATAGGAAAAGGGAACAAAGAGAGAGTAGTTTATTTAAATGATGCGTGTAGGAGTGCAATAAAAAATTATATAGAAGTAAGACCTGTAATAAAGAAAGTTAAGGATGCACTTTTTATAAGCAGGAACAGCAATAGGATAAGCCCAAAAACGGTGCAGGACCTTGTTAAAAAATATTTAAAACTTTCAGGGCTTCAAGACAAAGGATATTCAGTACATAAGT
>CATOLC010000073.1 GCA_951800855.1 uncultured Ruminococcus sp. | reverse complement strand
CATTTAGCATCTTCAAAAAACATTTCATAAAAATCGCCCAAGCGAAAAAATAATATAGCGTCTTGATATTGCTCCTTAATTCCTAAATACTGCTGCATCATCGGAGAATATTCACTCATTTTCCTTCCTCCTAATTAAAAGTTCCTGATTTTTGGCTGTTTAACACCCTGCACAACCAGAGCAAGACCCACTGCAACCAGAAGAATCCTCATATTCTTCTGAATATGGATTCTCCCCTCTTGCCGATCTTAATATTATTGAGTTTACTCTGTTTATTATCTCCATAAACTTTTTTTGCGAGGTTTGGTATGAAATCATGTTCGGATTTGTTGAGATTTTTTTATATTTCTCACTTATAGACTTATTTAAATTTTCTATTATCTCTTGATCTGGAGCCTCTTTGTTTATTTCTTCATTTATCAAAGCTTTGTCTTCATTAAATTCTTTCATAAGTTTTTGAAACTCTTCATCCAATTCAAGCTTTTGTTCATCCATTCTTACCTTTATATAAAGTTCATCGCTTTGTATTTCTTCCCCAAATTGCCTTGCCATTTCTACTAAATCCATTTACTTTCCTCCAAATTATACAATCTTTCCCTTTAAAGTTCTCCCTGAGGCATATATAACTTCTACATTTTTAAACTGCCCTATTAACTCGTCGCCTCCTTCGATTTCCATTGTAAGATTGCTGTCCGTCCTTGCAAGCAAAGTATTGCCGTTTTCGCCTCTCGATTCGACTAAAACACGGAAATTTTTTCTAAGCATGTTCTCATATATTTTAAAAGATATCTTTTCTTGTGCTCTTAAAAGCTCATTAAGCCACATGGTTTTTTCATTTTTTGATATAGGGTCAGGCAAAGAAAACGCACGTGTCCCTTTTCTGGGCGAATAAATAAAGGTAAAAAGTGAAGTAAACTTAACTTGCTCTATAAAAGAAAGAGTCTCCTTAAATTCTTCATAAGTCTCACCTGGGAACCCCACAATAACATCGCTTGATAAAGACAAATCTTTTATTTTTTTTTTAGCATATTTAACTATGTCAAGATATTTTTCTTTTGTATATCTTCTGTTCATCTCCTTTAAAACTCTATTGCTCCCGCATTGAAAAGGCAAATGAATGTTCCTGCAAATATGTTTGCTTTCAGCAATTACATCAATCATTTCATGAGTAGCATCTTTAGGGTGGGAACTCATGAACCTAATTCTGTATTCTCCAGGGAAACTGTCTATTCTACGGAGCAATTCAGCAAAATTTATATCCTCATCTAAATTTTTCCCGTATGAATTAACATTTTGCCCTAAAAGCATAATTTCTTTATAGCCGGCACTTAAAAGTTTTTGGGTTTCAGAAACAATATCTTCGGGTTTCCTGCTTCTTTCTCTTCCCCTTACGTACGGAACAATGCAATAAGAACAATAGTTATCGCACCCATACATAATTGGTACAAACGCTTTGACATTTCCTTTTCTTTTAACCGGGATCCCTTCGTAAATTTTTTCATCTTGGTCATTATCAATAAACACCCTTTTCTTATTTTCAAGCACATTTAAAATAAGTTCAGGAAAACGATTTAAAGAATGTGTCCCAAAAATTAAATCTACAAACGGATAGCTTTTTTTGATTTTTTCTATTTCTTCTTTTTGCTCCGTCATACACCCACAAACTGCAATTATCATATTCGGATTTCTTTTCTTTAAAGATTTAAGAGCCCCTATATTTCCAAATATCCTGTTTTCTGCATGTTGTCTCACTGCACATGTATTTATCAATATAATATCGGCCTTCTCTTCATTTTCAATTATAGAATACCCCATATTTTCTAGTATTCCACTGAGTTTCTCTCCATCAGATGCATTCTGCTGGCACCCATAAGTTTTAACAACAGCAAATTTTACCCTTTTTTCTTCGTTTTTGTCTATATAATCTTTATTTTTTAATATTTTAGAATGAATATCTTTTTGGCAATCCACTGCAATTTCTTTGGTTTTAAACAATTAAAATCCCTCCTAGGTCTTTATAATTTTACCATATAATAATCTCTCTTTCAATAAATTCATCTCTATTAGCAATACTATAAATTAAAATACTCATAAAAAAATTAAGTCATTTTGAAAAATTGGAATTTGACCTGTGAATCGCCCAGCTTAGCATCTTATAGTAAAATAATTTAAAAAATATTTTTCATTTGAGCGTTCTTGCCTATAGATGGATAAGATAAATTTCACCTAAACTTATTTATGTTTATATCAACAAATTCGAACTTTTAGTCTTTTTTATATCTTCATCAGTAAATTTTAATTTGATATTTTTATAATTTTTGTCTAGTCTATCTTTCAGTGAAAAAAGTTTAAAGCCAAAAAGCCTAAGAGCCTTTTCCGATTCTATCCCTTCTGCCCACAGCCAGCTCCCGAAGTCTCTTGCTTTACAAACCTTTCATACACTTTTAAAGTTGTATAACTATAAATAAAAATGCCAAAATAGACCTGGAGATTTATTTTTAAAAACCACCCAAAACATTAATTAAAAATGTGAAAATAATGTAATAACAATTTAAAAACATTTAAATTTCTTTGAGAATTCAAATATTCTAGTAGTTTTAGTTGAAAAAAATATCACACAACATATAATATATTTAATTTTTATAAAGGAGGGTTGGAGTTTTGGGAGTAAAATTTGCAAAATATGATAAAAATATTAATAAACTAGAAGAATCATATCCTAGTGAGTATAATAATGCAATATCATCAGGAAGATATAAACAATTCAAAAATAATATAGAGGAATTTCTAGAAAGTAAAGATTTAATTTTTTCATTTTTGGCGGAATCAACTCTAAAAAATTTTGAAAAAAAACTAAAGAAATTCAAAAAAATTAGAGTCAAAATCGGTTTATGCAGAACTTTAGGAAGTGCCTCAACGTTTACTTCCAGAGAAAAAAGTAAAAATAAAGTAATTACAGAAATTGAAAAGGGCATCAAGGGGAATGCACCCATAGTGAAAGAACTTCTTACGTTATATTATCGTTTATTAGCTATCGATAGTCTGTACAAAACAAATTATTCCGATAAAGCCCAAAAACTTTTCCAAAACTCTTTCAAAAAAATATTCCCAGATTTAAAATCTTTAGAAACTTTAGTTGAAAAAAATTCAGATATTTTCTCAAAACCTAATGCTAAAAAATGATTTAAATTTATTAAAAAGGAGGATGTAACTATGTCTGCAATCATCTCTTCTTGGAAAAATGAAAAGAAAGAAGAAATAACTGCTTTAAAAAAGGGAGTAGACGATATTTGCGGGTCCCTAGAAAATGCCCGTAAATTTATGCTACTATACATTATATGGCGAAAACAGATTGTAAAATTTGAAAAAGGTAATAATATAAGGACGGAAACTAGGTCTGAATTATATGGCTTGCGTCAAGATATACAAACTATATCGGAGGCTTTCTCTAAAACTATTAAATCGTATAAAATAATATCAGATTTTTACGAGTCTAATCCTGGAATGAACATTTATAATAGGCTACTTATTAAAAAATACAAATCTCAATATAAAAAACATAAAAAGAATTTATCTGAAATGGTTTTAGAATTAGGAGAAACAAAAAAAGCTATAAATGCTATAGATACAAAGAAAAAATTTAAAAATATGGGTAATGATGTTTCTGAAAAATTTAGTCAAATGGAAGCTGACTTTGAAAGCTTTCAAACAAACTTAACTAAAATCTATTTTTATACTCAGCAAAAGGAAGTAGAATTTACTAAAATTCAAAAAAGTTCAAAAGATTTAAATGATACTTTAAGAAATATAGAATTAAATTCAAAAAATATCAGTACAATTCTTGGAAAGCTCAAGCCTGCAAAAATTAATAATTCTAAATTTAATCCTGAAAAAGATTTTGATGTTTTTAGTAAATTTTCAAAATCAATAAAAAAATACGATAAAAAAATCAAAGAAATGAGGGGAACTTTAAAGGAATTAGAAGATCCCGATTTGAACTCCGAGATTAAAAATGCTGTCTTTACGAGTATAAAATTAGCCTTTTTGGTATTTGGATTTTATATGGGATTTAGTCAGGTTTATTTGGCATATAAAGCATCTCAAAAGGCATTACAAGCTAAGAATGATGCCTCTCCAGAAGGCGACGTTGAACCAATTAGTTAACAAAAAATAATCTCTTTTTTATTATTTTTTGTTAGACAAATATATCTTGTTTTATATTTTTTTAATTTTTAAATTTTCTGTATAAAATTCTCTTGACTATTAAAATAAAAGGTAGTATACTTTAATCAATCTTATTTTTGAGAATAAGATATATGATTATTAGCCGCTGTGGCGAAATAGGCAGACGCAAGGGATTTAAAATCCCTCGATGGAAACATCGTACCGGTTCAAGTCCGGTCAGCGGTACCAGTGTGGTTTGTCTTATGGGGCATGACCAATTTTCAAAAAAATTAGATTATCAGTTTTTGGTAATCTAATTTTTTAAATAGGAACTTCTTAAGGAACATCCTACTAAAATAATCTTATGATTGCTTACAATAAAATTTAAATCTAAAATATCCTTTCAAGCAATCCTTTCTTTTCTATTAGAACCAAAAATTTTTAAGTATTTTTCCTTTTCTGCTTTACCCATATTAGGGATTTCAACCTTGCCTACCATTTTATAATAGATTTCTACTTTTTGAACCGTTTGACCATCAATTTGTTCTCTGTGATGTACTACTACTT
>CATOLC010000072.1 GCA_951800855.1 uncultured Ruminococcus sp. | reverse complement strand
GGCTGTATCCGGGCGGCGCCACGGGATTGACGGTTCTGATCCAGAGTATCTTTGAACGGTTTCTGAACATGGAAATCCCCTATTCGCTGGTAAACTTGCTGCTGAATCTGGTGCCGATCTACATAGGCTTCCGGTTTATCGGTAAGAAGTTTACACTGTATTCCTGTCTGATGATCGTATTGACGAGCGTGCTGACAGACATCATTCCGCAGGTGGCGATCACTTATGATATTCTGCTGATCAGTATTTTCGGCGGTATCATCAATGGATTCGTGATCAGCATCTGTCTGCTCATGAACGCTACTACGGGTGGTACGGATTTTATTTCTATTTATCTTTACTTATAAGTTTAAATCTCTTTTCAAGGCAAATAAATGAAAAGAGCCGATATAAATGATAAAACACCCAGAAAAACTGTAAACAAGCTGAACACGACACAAATTTTAACTTCACTCCAACCAAGCATCTCAAAATGATGATGAATTGGGCTCATCTTAAAAAGCCTTTTTCCTTTTGTAAGTTTAAAATAAATTACCTGTAAAATTACAGAAAACATCTCGCATATATAAGGCAAACACAACAAAATCAAAATAAAATATTGTTTCATACCGAACCCGAGAGAACAAACCATTCCTCCTAAAAATAGAGACCCTGTGTCCCCCATAAAAACTTTCGCCGGGTGAAAATTCCAAATCAAAAAGCCTAAGCATCCACCAACCATTGCTGCCGCCTCAATACTGAGTCCAAACATTCCGTATATGCTTGCAATTATCATCATAAAAATTCCAACGAAAAACGTAATCGAAGAATTTAAACCGTCAACCCCGTCCGTAAGATTAGAAGCGTTTACTATACCTACAATCACAACTGCAGCTAATGGCCAAAATAAAAATCCTAAATCTATATTAAAAAAAGGAAAACTAAAAACCGTTAAGCCAGATGCACCTAATAATTTAGATGCGGTATAAAGAACTATCAGATATAATCCTGCCACAGAAAATTGCAAAATAAGTTTTTGTTTTGGATTTAAACCTTTATTTTGCTTCTTTACAACTTTTATGTAATCATCTAAAAAACCAATTAATCCAAATAAAAAAGCCATTACAAGCCCTGCATATATTTTTAAAATCATAAATGGGGTTTCTGTAACCTTTAAACCTTGAATTCCCGAAGTGAAATAGTAAAGGGGGACACATACCGAAGTAGAAATAACTATTCCCAGTATGAACATTATCCCTCCCATAGTCGGAGTTCCCTGTTTTCTTTTGTGCCAGCTAGGACCTATTTCAAGTATCGTTTGGCCATATTTTATTTTGTGCAGAAAAGATATTGTTTTTTTGCCGGAAAGTGCTGTAACCAAAAACGAAACCAGTGCTGCCGCCATCGTCCAAATTCCATTCATAATAAATACCGTCACCCTTTTTCTCTTTTTTCCTTTTTTTAGATATTATCCTGTCAATTATGCGTTAATTTTACACTCTATCAGGAGCTAAATGCGTTTCCATGTACTATTGTTATTAAAAATTCCTCTTTTATATTCCTTATATTCTGCGATTTATTATACCATACTTTTATCTCATGAACCATAAATAAATTTAAAATAATGTGTCGAGCTTAATTAAATTAATACTTTACTGATTAAAACTATTATAACTAAATATTATAAAATAACTTTAAAAATTTTTTATAAATTTTATAAATTAAAAAAACTAGCATTACCCTATTACCCTTTTTTCGTGAAAAAAGGTGTAAACCCCAAAAAGCCTAGGGGCGGATTTCGGTTCCGCCCCCTCCACACCCCCACCTAAACGACCGGGCTGCTGCCCGGACCCAGCTCTTTAACCTTTTTGCTCATTAAATTTATAATATACTTTTTATTTTCTCTCTTATTTTCTCTAAACAGTCCAAACAAAACCCGAGGTGCTTATAATCTTTCCCCCGCAAAATCCTAATTTTTTAAGCTATTTGATTATAAACCTTAACTCTAACTCTATACCTTTTCATAATAAAATTTTATCCCAACATTTTTCAAGTTACTCTTCTTATACTTATTTAAAGTGAAACAACAATAGACTTCCTGCAAAATTAATTTTCAGGGCAAATAATTTTTTAATTTTTACGTTTTGGCACTGACGTTTTCAAAAATTACAGCTTTCGTAAGTTTTGTAATTTTACCATTTATACGTTTATGGCCCGATGCAGTTTTGATTTTGTAAGGGGTTTTATAAGCTGTATTATTTAAAATCTTTCCTCTACAAAATATTTATCCCTCTTTTGTTGTGTTGTTTTTAATATTTTTACTTGACTTTTTGTGATTTTTTTGTATAATGGTGTTGTAGGTGAATAATAAAGGAGGTTAAACATAATGAGTGGAGAAACGAAATATCAATTCAAATACCTTAAACAAGATGAAAAGGAAACAAATATAGAAATCCCGGAAATCTTTAAGGATAAAGGAGATTTAGATACAAATAAAATACAAAACAATCTTGCTTTGAAAAAAGATAATAAAAATATTAAAAAACTTAATGAACTGATTAGAACATACAATCAATTAAGAGCGGACACAGTGGAAAACATAGAAATAATAACTGAAAAACTTAATAAAGAAACACCTAAAACGGGCATAGATATTATAGATAACGAAAAAGAAAATATAACAGAGCTTCAGTCCCACATTGCAAATTATAAAACCTCGCTGAACCAGATGGATAATGAAATTAAACAACTCGAACAACAGAAAAAAGATAAAAAAAAGAGTATAAACACAAAAGAACAAAACAGCCAAATAAAATCTAAACAAAAATTGATGCGCCAAACTTCCAAAATAATAAAAGATATAAGAATTACTTTAAGGGGGCTTAAAAACGGAGCTATCTTTCTAAACGGAGTTGCTTCCTTTAAAACAATAGACCACACTATTGTACATTTATCCGATTTATTAAATAATATAAAGATCAAACTTGAAACAGAGTTAAATAATCTTAACAAATTAGGTAAGAACTTGCCTTTGTTTTTCCCTAAGTTAAACAAGCCTATAAAAAAGATTGAAAATTTTTTAAAACAAGCATCTATTTACATTGCAAGATTAAAAGCCCTGGCAACAAAAGAAATTCTAGCAGGCAAGATAGAAGATGCCGAAAAATTTAATTCAGAACTTAAAACTATCACTGATTTGACCTTTGATAAACTTAAAAATATTATTGAAAGTATCAGAAAAGCTAAAGATGTAAAGAAAATTTGCCTTCTCTTAGACGACAACGTTAAAAAAATTGGCGGTATTAGAGAAGACCTTCGTTCTCAGATAGAAATTCTCTGTAAAAGCAATAAATATAATATAACCGATGAAGAAACTATTAATTCAATATTTTGTGCAGCTTTAGTTCATATTTATCTTCAAATCTCAGCAGACAAAGATTTCCTTTCTATTATGATTTCTGCATCTAAAAGCAACATCAATCGTGCTCTTACAATTTCGGCGTTTAGTTGTGTAACGGCTGCAATGGGTATTTTTATTGCAGTAGGCTCTTTAGCAGCTCTCAATATCCCCGGATTTATAGCCGGACTTACGTTAGCATATGGAAGTGAAGCTGTAGCTATAGGTGCGGAAATTGAAGGCGGGATAGCAATCAATAAACATATAAAATCCGGTTCACTGGGTGTCGGTGATATTTCTTTTGATTCCTCAAAAAAGGATAAAAAACAGAAAAGCTCGGATAATAAGCAGGGTAAGGACGAAGCCACAAATTCTTTAGAAGAGCCTTTGATTAAAGAAGGCTTAGATAATAAGCAGAGTACAAATGAAGTCACAGATTCTTCAACAGAGACTCTGATTGAAAAAGGCTCGGATGATAACCAAAATAAACCTGGCACTGAAAAACCTTCAATACAGTGAAATCCTATATATAATAGTAATTCCAGAGTAGATAGCTTATAGATTTAAGGCAGGGTTAGGTTCCTGCCTTTATTTTTTATATACTTTTATTTTATTTCAGTACCACAAAAACCTCCTGTTATTTCTCGCTCAAATAAAAAATCAATTCAAAATATAAAAATTAAGAGAGCCCCTACCTATAATTTTACCTAAATTTATTGATGTTTATACCGAAAAACTGAAGTTTTAGTCTTTTTTATGTTTCCATCAGTGAGTTTTGAGTTGATATTCTTATAATTTTTATCTGTTTTATCTTTCAGTGAAAACTCTCAAAATTAAATATTAAATTTTATTGATATTTCTCTTTACTAGTAAAAACGGTTCTAGTTTTAGTTTTAATCTTAGTTTTAATCTTAATATTATCTTTAGTTTTTCCAATATTGTTTAGGTACGTACGGTTAAGTTTTTCTATTAAACTCTAATTTTTTTGCTTTATTTCCCGTTACTAATCATAAAATGCTGTCTCTTTATTTTTATGTTGTTTATAGTTTTCAACTTTTTATGTTGAAAACTATAAACCCGTATGATAGAATACTAAAATATGTTATTTTAACAATTTTTGCCTTATTTTGAGGGAGGAAATTCATATATGGAGTCCTTTAACGAAGCATGGGAGCTAATTTGCGATTTCTGCAAAGCCCGAATAACAGATGTCGCCTATAAAACCTGGATAAGCCGAATTAAACCTATAAAACTTGATTTTGAAAAAGGTATCGCAGTTTTAATGGTACCGAATGAGTTCCACCGGCAGACTCTTAATCGATGTTATATCGGTCTTCTTGACAATGCATTTAATGA
>CATOLC010000071.1 GCA_951800855.1 uncultured Ruminococcus sp. | reverse complement strand
CATTATTTAGCTCGTTTCTCCCGCAAAACTTATTCTATTTCTAAATCTTTTGATATGATTTTATACTCTCTTTATCTCTTTTGTTTTCCACACTATCTTCCATCTATCTTCTTTTAGCTCTGCCAAAAATCCTCTAAAAATATTGAATTCATGCGATAATGACGGAACTCCAGCCCGTGAAATTTATAAATCCGTTAAACAAAAACGGGAGGAAAAAGACAATGGATAGCTTTGAAAATAGTTTTTTAGGGGGAATAAGCAACGCTTTTATAGAAGAAAGCATAGAAAATTTAACAGAAGCGAATCCAGAATACAATAAAAGCTATAAGGAACAAAGAGAACTTGAAAAGAAATTAAGCGAATTAAAATCCAGATTATCGGAAACAGATAAAAACTTTATTGAAAAATATGAAAACAATATATTTATTATTAGAGCAGCCGAACAAAGCTGGTTATATTTGCAGGGCTACAGAGACTGCGTAAAATTTTTAAAACTTTTTAAGGTAATATAAGAGGATACAATGGGAGACTTTAAGGAAAATATAGATTTATTTTTAGCCGAATCAATGAATAACTGTTTTATAAAATTAAAAGAGATTGACGAGAATTATAGAGAAATAAATAACGCACGAATAGAAGCATCTAAAAAATTCGAGGGCTTTTTAGACACCCTAAGCTCAAAAGACAGGCAATTTTTAGAAAGCTACAAAAGTGAAAGCTATTTGGCTGACGGTATAGAAAGAGAATGGCTGTATTTGCAAGGATACAAAGACTGTATTAAGCTATTAAAAATGATTGAAGCCATTTAAAAGGTAAAATAAACAAAAAAATTAAATAAAACTCTATATAGGGAGTGACGCCAAAATCGCTCCTTTTTCTTTATTTTGTTCGCTAGTTTACCACCTATTCTACTTTATTTACCAATATTTGAGAATAAATTACAGACAAAATTTCCCATAAGAAAAGTCCCTTTAATTATATGATTTTTATATAACTATTTTAAATAAAAAAATTAATTCGTGTATTACTGACTAATTTTATTGTAAGCGTAAAGACTTTAATAATTTAATAAAACGTGTAAATCGCTTTTGAGATTAGGACGCAATCAGGAACAAAAGGGGAAATTATATTAGCAAACTCAGACAAACTATAAAATAATAGCTTTTAATTGTCAAACGCAAGTAAAGAGCGAGAAAACACACAAATTAAGTGTAGTTTTTCGCTCTTTTTTGTTTTTACAAAAGGGGGCGGGATATGCAGAAAAAGTGCTTTTTCTATTACATTCGTTATCCTTAGTAGCTCGATTATTTTCAAAAATCAAAAAATAATCGGGAGGGAAAAAGTGTGAAAAAGCACTTTTATGATATAAAGAATGAGCTCGCATACTTTAAAACGGTAGTAAAAAATATGGATTTAGACGATTTAAAAAGAGAGAAGAAACATATTGACAATGATATTCATTATGAAGAATTTTTAGACCAAAACAGTACAGATGTTTTTCAAATTATGACGGAAAGCAGATACAAAGGCTCGCTTAGTTGGATTGATTTAATTCAAAACGAAAAATTACATAAAGCCATTGAGAGACTAACGGAGGAAGAAAAGTATTTAATTACACTTTTATTTTATGAAAATAGGATGCAGGCGGAACTTGCAGATTTTTACAATGTTAAGCAACCAGCAATACATCATAAAACAAATAAAATTATAAGAAAAATAAAATTTTATTTGTTCAAAAAATAGAATATAGGTTGATTTTCCTAATCGACAAGATTCGTTTATAAATTCACCCCCTAAATTCGTCTATACGGGTGAGAGGAAAATTATTTCAATCAACGAACCTTGACAATTAAATATTAAAATCAAATGTAGTCTTGTATATGAAAATATACGGGAGGACATAACATACCATGCAAAATACTTGTTGTTATAATAATATAGACGTAGTTAATGAATTAAGTATTACGACTAAAAGAGTTTATTGTTTATATAGGGTATCAACGAAAGGACAAGTAATAAAAGACGATATTCCAATGCAGAGAATAGAGTGCGAGAAGTTTGTTAAGGCTCAAGGTTGGACTATTGTAAAAGAATTTTCAGAAAAAGGGGTGTCAGGCTTTAAAGTATCGGAAAAGCAGCGGGAAGCGGTACAAGATATAAAGGCGGCGGCACTTAGAAAAGAGTTTGACGTGTTACTTGTTTTTATGTTTGATATGGTTGGCAGACGTGATGGCGAAACGCCTTTTGTTGTAGAATGGTTTGTAAAACAGGGGATACAAGTTTGGAGTACGCAAGAGGGGGAACAAAGATTTGATAATCACGTTGACAAACTTATGAACTATATAAGATTTTGGCAAGCAAGCGGAGAAAGTATAAAAACGTCGGTTAGAATTAAGACCAGAATGGAACAATTAACGCAAGAGGGAGTATACAGAGGCGGCACTGTACCGTATGGATATAAATTAGAAAAGCGCGGCAGAGTAAACAAAAAAGGAATAGATTTATACGATTTAGCGGTAGAGCCACTTGAAGCGGAATATGTAAAATTAATGTTTGATAAGACTGTAAAGGACGGCATGGGTTCCTACCAAATAGCCCGCTTTTTAAATGAAAAGGGACTAAGAACTCATAACGGAAGTGAATTTCAAAGTAATACAGTAAATCGAATACTTAAAAATAAAATATATTGCGGGTACTTATCTTCTGGGAACGTAACATCTGGTTTTATTGAGGGACTAAAAATAATTGACGAAAATGTATTTGATACCGCACGAAATATAGTTACGCAAAGGCTTGCTAAAAATAACGATAAACGAACAATAGCACTTAACAATAAAGGTAAAACCTTGCTATCAGGGAATATATTTTGTGCGCATTGTGGCGGGAGGTTAGTTGTAACGCAATACAAAGACAGATATATAAGAAAAGACGGAAGCGAGTATAAAATAGATGAATTAAAATATACTTGCTACCATAAAACAAGGAAACTAAGCGACTGTGACGGGCAAACCTCATACAGAGCCGAGAAGATAGACAATGCAGTTTTAGCGGTACTTGAAGATTTATTTAAAAAGATAAAAGAAATACCGCAATCTGAAGCACTTGAAAGACGGTATAAATTGCAAGTATCGGGATGTAATGAGAGATATAAAAAAGCAAATGCCGAAGTAGAAAAGTTGAGTAATCAGCTAAGAACATTAAAACTTGAAATCGGTAAGGCACTGGTGGGGGAAAGCACATTCACAGCGGAGCAGCTAAGCGAAGCAATAAAAGCGACACAAAATAAATTAAGTGAAGCTACCTTAGAAATGGAAAAAGTAAAATCACAGTTAGACAACAAAAAAGAAGCTATGGGGAAATTAAGTTACCATTATGAAAGTTTTTTAAGTTGGGCGGATGAATTTGAAAATTCACCGCTCGAGCAAAGGAAAATGATAGCGTGTCAGCTTATAAGACAAGTGTTAGTTAGCGCAGGATATAACATAAAAATTGAGTTTGATATGAACTACCAGCAGTTTTGAGAGGGATTATAACAATTATAAAATTGAAAGCTACAACAAGTATTTTACGGTATGAAACTATAACGCTCGCTAGAGCACATGGCTGTTAACCATGGGGTCGTTGGTTCGAGTCCAACAGGGGGAGCCAGAAATATAGATAGAATCAGGGTTTGCACTTGGCTCTATTTTTTTACTTTATAAAAAATTCTGCCCACAATAACCATATGGCTGTAAATCAATAATTTTTATAAAGCAGATTTTTTAAAATATAAAATATTCTGTTTGACCACAGTTTTGCCCACAACCAGCTAAACCTTTAAAATGAAAAATAAGGGATAAATTTAGAGGTTAAGATAGATTGATGAGAGCCTGTTCATACATTCACGATGATGATTTGGTAAAGAACTTCCATATCTGTCGTGTGTAATAGATGGACGAGCATGACCTAGAATTTTTGCGAGAGTTCTTACATCGACTCCACGTTCAAGTGATCTCGTTGCAAAAGTATGTCTAAGAGTGTGAACATTTACATCGTATAATTTACATTTATCTAAAATTTCTTTATACTTTGCAAAAAATCCTCTTGGCTCATAAGCTGTGAAATTTCTGTTTGGGAATACAAAATCCGTTATTTTTTGAGATTTACCTTTTTCTGTTTTTCTTGCAGTTTGAATATTTTTATATTCAATTAAATCATTGTATAATTCTTTAATTATGGGTATATCTCGTACAGAATTGCTTGTTTTAGGTTCACTAAGGCGGAGGATTGAATTATTGTCTGTCTCATTATTACTATCTATCTGCCTGCTTAAAGAGTGTCTAACGTGTATTAATGGATTATGGGAATTTAAATCTATATCCATCCATCTAAGTCCTAATAACTCACCTTCTCTAAGGCCTGTAAATAAAGCAGAAATTATTGCAAACCCGGATTGCCAAGCATCGAGATTTTCTTTTACAACGGATATTAATTTATCTTGTTCAATGGGAGTTAAAACTCTGATTTCTTGTTTTGGAACGGTGGGAGTAATTACTCCGCTTAAAATATCATGTAGAAGCAGTCCAGGTAGTGCCAAATACGAGGAGTTAGATAAAAGAAGAAAGAGAGATTGAAGATTTGAGAGAAGGGTGAAGAAATTTAGCTAAAGAAAATGGGAGTACCATATGCGTTGGTATAAGAAAGTTAAATATATAAAACCGGTTTTATTGAGTTGGCACTTAAAGAGGTGCTTTACGCTAAAACGGTTGCAGTATTTTTATCAATCTTTCAGTACCATATCCTCTTTTAGGGCACTCCCAA
>CATOLC010000070.1 GCA_951800855.1 uncultured Ruminococcus sp. | reverse complement strand
GTTCCCTTCAAGGAAAGCAGTGCCTCCTTTAATTTTAAGCTTGTCCCGCCGTCTAGTGCACTCATGCTGTCATCCAGAATTAAAATTTCGGGCCCGGTGGCGATAGCCCTTGCTATGGTAAGTCTTTGCCTTTGCCCTCCGGATAAGCTTTTGCCTCCTCTTTCAACGTAAGTTTTTATCCCATCTGGCATAGTATTTACAAACTCAAATGACTGAGAAATACGCAGAGCTTTTTCAATGGCTTCATCTGAAATAGTGTCATTTCCCATACGCAAATTTTTTTCTATGGTTCCGGAAAATAAAACAGGTTCCTGAGGTACTATTTTAATTTTTTTATGAAGAATTTTATCGTTATATCTTAATATATTATATCCATCAAGCAAGATTTTCCCTTGATTAGATAAATAAAATCTCAATAAAAGTTTGGCAATAGTTGTTTTTCCGGCTCCAGTATTTCCTATTATACCCAGGGTTTCCCCCGGCATAACTTTAAAACTTATATTTGCAAGTTCCATTTTGTTATGGCTAGGATAAGAAAAACTTATATTTTTGAATTCTAGTTTAGGAGGAGTTGCATGTGAGTTAGGCATATTTAATTTTTGAGTTTTAGAAGAAGTTTTTTCTTGAATATTTAAAATTTCAAATATTCTTTTGTACGATGCATATGATTTTGTAAATATATTTAAAAGAGAAGAGGCAAGGAACAAAGCGAAAAGAATTTGAGTTATATAATTAATTAGAGCTGTTATTTTTCCAGGCTCTAGTCCGGCAATATTTATTTTTATTGAGCCCATCCAGATTATTGATATAATTGCTAAATTGACAAACGTATAGGCAAACGGTGGCATCAATGAAAAGATTTTAGCTGCTGATATTCCCGTGTGTAAGTATTCACTGCTAGCTTTGCCGAACCTTTTTATTTCATGGTTTTGTCTGGAAAAAGCTCTTATTACCCGTGTACCATCGATATTTTCTTTGCATATGAAAGATAGTTTATCAAGTTTATACCTAGATAAGGTAAAAAGGCGAGATGATTTGAGAGTTATAACAAGTAAAATTATACTAATAATAGGGACGAATATAAAAAATATAATTGAAAGATGTTTATCTATTATAAAAGACATTATTAATGAGCCTATTATTATAAATGGCACCCTTATTCCTAACCTGATAGCCATTGCAATTGCATTTTGGAGATTATTTACATCAGAAGAAACTCTTGTTATGAGAGAAGAGCACCCGATTTTATCGATTTTATCAAGTGAAATTGAGTTAATTTTTTCATAAACAGCGATTTTTATTTCTTTTCCTACTCCCTGGGAAGCTTTTGCAGCCATATATTGGCATATAATCGCGGACATGAACCCCAATAAAGATAAAAAGACGATAAGATATCCCATTTTTATAATGTATGGCACGTCTTGGTTCTTAACACCAAAGTCTATAATGTTTGCGATGATTATCGGAATTACAATTTCTAAAATCGATTCGAATAATTTAAAAAGCGGACCTAATAATAAATATTTTATATGATTTTTTAAAAAACAATATAAATTCATAAGTATAAGTTGCATCTCTCTTTTAAAAATATAAAAAATGGTTTGGCTAATTATTGTTTTTAGCGAATAACGCATAATTATTCTACAAATAAAATTATATATAAAAAGCACAAAATTCCTTGACAAAAATTATAATAAAATATATAATATATGTCAATAAAAGAATATTTTTAAATATAGTAATTAAAAAGGAGTTGGGGTACGATGAAGGTTGAGAACTCATTTCAAGAGCCTACGGTTAATCAGTATACGACAAAAAGAAGGACAAGTGTACTTTATGATTTCAGTTATGTGCAAAAGGCTAGATTTTATGTATATAGTGTAGATAACGATGGTAAAGTTAAAACAACCGAGGGCAGTGGTGGTCTTCTGGACATTTTATACGTTCAGATAAACCCTCAATCAATGAAAGTGAGCAGTGACGCGGCTAGGAGAGTTACCAGCCCTCGTGGCAATGTAAAAGGAGAGCATGCCGAGTTGTCGCCTAAAGGTGTTGTTGAAGGTCGTCAATATGATATTGATGACCTGCAATTGACCTTAACATATAACCTTTATGATGAATTTTCCGTAGGTACTATGGATGGGCTTCTGAGTATATATTGTGATGATACTCATTTGAAGAGCCGAACAGCAACTAGTTTAGAGCGACTTATTGAGCTTGGTCGGATGGATGATGTGGGTGTATTATTTAAATGGGGGCCTTTTGAATATTTTGGTGCGATTACTACAGTAACTGCCACCTACACGTCATTTTCAAGGTTCGGGCACCCGCTGACGGCTGATGCCGAAGTCACTGTCAAGGCTTTTGGCTATAGCGTTGATGATGATGGTATGCTGATAAAGCAAGGTCCTTATTTCGGCGATGATCCTATGGGCTCAAGTAGCAAGGCCGTGGTTGCTGATATTACACAATCTGCGGAAAATGTAGAAACGGGGATTTTACTTACAGCTATTACTGCAGAGGGGGCACTTAGGTAGATTGATTTGGTACGGGGTGATACTTATGGGGACTTATCAAATTGAATCCCAAGAAAAGGGTGTAGAACTTAAAGTGGAGGACGGGAGAATTGGGGGCATAAAATATCAATATTTTCCGATTAACGAAAACAATCTTGAAACACTCTGTAAGATAGCATCTTATTGGAATGGGGCAAATAATCAGAAGACTAGTAGTGAGCTTAATAAGACTCTCAAGGAATCCGAGACTAAAGAGGCTATAGAGGATGCTTCTAATTCAATTAACAGTATCGCGGTGGAGAAAAAATTCCAAAGATGTGTATATATTTCATGCAAAATTGTGTCGGGAATATATAAAATGGCTAAACACAGCGATGGTACGGGGGAAAACAAAAAGCAGGATAGTGAAAGTGACTTTAAGAAATATGCAGAGAATACTTGGCCGGCTAAAGCTTTCAAAAAGCTTAAAGAGCTTAAGGTTCCAGACGGATTTTTAAAAGAAATGGATATGGACGATCTCGAGGAGTCTAAGTCACGCAGCAATTACGATCCTGAAGAAGATAAAGGGAAACTTGTTGAAGATGCCAGAAACAGAACGAACCAGACAGAAATACCGAGAATTCTTGACTATTGGGCAAGTATCGATGGTTACGGAACAAGTGAGGCTACGAAGAATATTGCTCATCTTGGGGTACAAGAGATTTGCTTTGAGGATATAAAGAATAAATTGCCAGAGATTTTGCAAAATATGATGAAATATTCAAAGAAAGCTGATACCAGTTTCGGGCTTGTCCATCAGATGCGGCACAGAAGAGTTAGAGACTGTATAATTGCTGCAGAGGATAAATTGGTAAACTCTTTCAATATGGTCTCTCAGATAGATGGTATGTATAAAAAGTATGATAAGGATACGTCTACGTCAAAAATAGATTCGACTCAGTGTTGGCCGGGAATAGATGTTGACGAGAAAAAAGCTGTTGCATCGTTCCTTTCAGATGAGACCTTCGATCATACACAAGATGCGATGTGGCAGGTAGTGGATTATTGTAAAAAGATTCTTAATACTATAGAATCTGCTGCAGAGCTTTATGGTAGCAAAAAAGATGCGCTAAAAAAATTGAAGGCTGTTTATGAAGACGTTAGTGAGGATAATACTAAGTCCAGTAAAAGTAAGAGAATTGATCTGGACGTAGATATAGATATTATTAATAAGAATATGATTACTGATGACGAAGCAGCCGGTGCGGTAGCTGATGATAAAAAGGGCTCAAAAAAGACCAAAGATTTGAAAAAAAAATTATTACAAATAAATAAAAAAGCTAAAAATGTCAAAAAAGAAACATCGTTAGGAAAAGTGAACGATAAATTATTTGAAAAGAACCTTAACGCAGAAGCACGAGAGCTTGTCAGAGCTTGTATAGTGTTACTGCAAATAAATCATAAGCCTATTATAAATAAAACAAAAAAGGTGAAAAAAAAGGAAGAAGAGAAGCCTGAAAAGGAAAAGACTAAAATTAAACCCACTGGTGCTAATATGAACGATGAGGATGATGAGGATGATGACATTTTCTTTGAACGGAATTTTACCTTTGCTCCTACATCTGACCGGGATGTAATTTTTGTTCCGGATTTCATAGGATATATGCTTTATACACCTAAGTTTAATATGCCTGAACTAGACGAAGGAGATTATAATTTTCAGAGGGTTCCTAAGTTTAATATGCCTGAATTAGACGAAGGAGATTATAATTTTCAGAGGATTCCTAAGTTTAATATGCCTGAATTAGACGAAGGAGATTATAATTTTCAGAGGGTTCCTAAGTTTAATATGCCGAAAAAGAATGATGACTTAATTGGGAAATTGGAGCAGCTCAAAAAGATTAAACCCAGATCGCATCTAGATATGTTTGACACATGGAGCATATTGCGGGCACTTTTAACGACTGCAGGAACTTTGGCTAAAGATATGGATAATGATATACAAGAATCGGATGTTTTTAATGGACATAGTAATTTGGAAACTAAACTCCATATTTTATCTGAGAAAATGCTTAAAGACTGGATCAAAAAAGGTAATAGAGATATGCTTCGGCTTGTCTCCAATGCGGACAAATATGATGAGAAATTTGAAATGGATTTTAAAAAGCTCACAGCTAAACAATATAAAAGTTTAAAATGGAATTTATATATTTTAATTGATATATTTTTTAATCTGTCTCACAAACTTCATATTGAGGCTATGAAACACAATTTTAGCGATTCTGATTATGATTCAGATAATTGGAATTC
>CATOLC010000069.1 GCA_951800855.1 uncultured Ruminococcus sp. | reverse complement strand
GTGTCCGGACATGAAGAATTTGCGGTTTCACCAGTAGATTTGCAATAGGTCATTTCAAGAACATTTGGGTCATAATCGAAATCTTTATTTGGCTTGTCATTTAAGTAAGATGACATAATATGTTTCCATATGCGTACAGCTGCTGATACCTCTGATATCCTTTTAGGATTATCATAACCGACCCATATGCCCGAAACAGCATACGGGCTTACTCCAATAAACCAACTATCATGGTCATCATTTGTAGTTCCTGTTTTTCCTACAATATTCCAATTATCTATATTAGCACCTCTTCCAGTCCCCTCAGAGCCCACTACCACATTACGGAGCAGTTTATTCATAATAGTGGCAGTTTGCGGACTTATTGCCCGAACAGGGCTATTATAGCGGTTGTCCAGAATAACTTTATCATCCCTGTCTTTGACATAAAAATATGAATAAGGCTTATTATATTGCCCTCCATTCCCAAAAATTTGAAATGCTGCAGTCATTTCTAAAACAGTTACACCCACATGTGTTCCTCCCGCTGCTAATGCTGATAATGAAAATTCGTCACTAGAGTCTAAGCTGGTAAATCCTAATTTTTGCGTCAAAAATTCATAGCTTCTTGATGTGGATATACGATTAAGAATTTGTGCAGCAGGTGCATTTGCAGATTTTTCTAATGCCCATTTAAGAGTTACCTTACCTTTATAGCCTTTGTACCAGTTATTTGGCCAACTTTTCAGCTCTCCGCTTCCGTCCATATCTATCTGAAGTGGTTCATCGTCAATCAGAGAAGAATATGTGTAAGCCCCTGAATCGATTGCTGGAGAGTAAACGGATATGGGTTTGATAGTAGACCCGGGCTGACGTTTAGCAAAATTTGCTCTATTGTACCAAAGGTTTCCAGTTTTTGGTTCCCTACAGCCTAAAACAGATAATATTCTGCCATCCAGTCCCATAAGAACAAATCCTAACTCTAAATCATTGTCTTTTGGCATTATTGATGTGTTTTGCAGTGTGCTTTCTGCTATGCTTTGTGCGTTTTGATCCATTGCTGAATAGATTTTTAATCCGTTTGTAAAAACTATATTTTCTGCTGCGGCTTTTCCTACATGATATTTTGCACATAAATCGTATATAACATCTTGCAACATGGATTCAATATACCAATTTCTTATTGTGTTAATGGATTTATTATTATTCTCGCCAGAGCCTGAATCATTAAAAAGCATATGCTCAGATTCCTCCATAGCCTGGTTATAATCTTCTTCGGTTATTTTATTTTGCTCAAACATCTCTTGGATGACAGTTTCACGGCGTTTTTTATTTTTTTCGGGATAATATAAAGGATTATATGAGGTTGGGTTTTGGGTTATTCCTGCAATTGTAGCACATTCTGCTATGGAACAATCTTTTATATTTTTGTTAAAATATACGTTTGCTGCCGCCTGAACTCCTCTACTACCAGCTCCAAAGTTTACTATGTTCAAATAAGCTTCCAGTATTTCATCCTTTGAATATTTTTCTTCAAAATGTATGGCACGAAATATTTCTCTTAATTTTCGTGTAAGACTTGTCTCATTATCATCGGTAATATTTTTAATTAATTGCTGTGTAATGGTAGAACCTCCGTGACTTTGTGAGCCCTTCAAAAAGCTTGCTACTGCACTCATTGTCCTGATCCAGTCAACTCCACTGTGCTCATAAAATCTTTTATCTTCAATGGCAACTATGGCATCTTTCATTTTATCTGGAATATCTTTGAAATCAACCCAAATTCTGTTTTCTGTATTGAATGCTCTTTGATATTCCTGAGGAATACCGTTTTCATCATTTACGTATATGAAACTTGTAAGTGCCATTCGTGATGAGTTCAAATCTAAAGCAATATTATCATCATCTAGGTTCAAAACGTATGACCTTATTGACAAAATAATAATTGATGCTGTTATTATTCCTATTACGATTAAGCTTTTTAAAAATCTAAAAAATATAATTAACATCAACTTAAATGTATGTTTTTTATTTTTAGGTGCACCCAAAGAATTTATGGGACCATTTATGTCAAACCCGTTATAACTATATTTACTTATATCGGTTTTTTGCATTTAATAGAGCTCTCCTTTAAAAAATCTTTTAAGGTTAAAAGGTTTAAAAGCAATAATTTAGTTATTATACCACTTTTTAATGAATAAAAAAAGTAAGGATTAAATTAAATTTTCTAAGCTATTTGAAAAATACCCTTATGATTTTAAAAGAATTTTATATAAGAGATAATAAAAGGTATTTGCACTTTTTGAGTTTATAAATTTATTTTTTTTAGGCTTATTATTTTATCTGACAAATTCTTATAAAAACTAACTTCGTGCGAAACTAAAATAAGGCTTCCTTGCCAATTCAAAAGTTGTTCTTTTAATACTTTTTTGGCATCTTCATCTAGATGATTTGTAGGTTCATCCAAAATAAGGAAATTTGATTTTGTATTTGCTAAAATGCACAGTTTTGTTTTTGCTTGCTCCCCACCGCTTAGTGTGCCTATTTTTTGAGAGATGTTTTTTGACATTACACCACACATAGAAAGTTGTTTTCTAGCTTCTCTATCTGAGAATTTAGAGAATTTTTCTAAAATTACTTGTAAGGGGGTAGAATCTAAGTTTGACCAAGCTAAATCTTGTTCAAAATATCCAAGTTTAACATTTTCACCAAATTTAAAATTACCTGAAATAGGGGGGATTTGTCCTATTAATGTTTTTAAAAGAGTGGATTTTCCTATACCATTAAATCCAGTAATTACAACTTTTTCTCCTGATTTTACTTCAAATGTGATTTTAGGGAGAAGCACCCTATTATAGCCGATTTCTAGATTATGTATTTTTAAAGCTTTTACTTCAGAAATTGGAAGGGAAACTAGTTTAAAATTTGGTTTTGGAGGAGATTGAGGAGGAGCTAATTTGTCCATTTTATCCAAGATTTTTATCCTAGATTGTGCTTGTTTTGCTGTGGATGCCCGAACCCTGTTTTTAGCGATAAATTCCTCATGTTTTTTAATTTCTTTCTGCTGAGCTTGAAATTCCCGTATATAGCTTTCTTTTCGAAGTTCTTTTATTTTTAAAAATTTATTAAAATTCCCGCTATATTTTGTAATTTTCTGAAATTCTATATTTAAAATACAGTTTGTAACTTTGTTAATGAAATCAAAATCATGAGAGACAAGCATAAAAACACCTTTAAAGCTTTTTAAATATTCCGAAAGCCAGTCTACATGTTCTTTATCGAGAAAGTTGGTCGGCTCATCTAAAAGCAGTACGTCGGGATTTTCCAGCAAAAGCTTTGCAAGAATCACTTTTGCACGCTGACCTCCGCTTAAATTCCCAATTTGACTATCCATCCCAAGAGAACTGATACCTAAACCATTTGAGAATTTTAAAATAGTGCTTTCTATCTCATAAAATCCTCTATTTATAAGTAAATTCTGATAAGCTGATGCCATTTCAGATGTTTTATCATCTATATTTTGTTCTATATTTTTATAAATTTCATTCAATTTATCCTCTATTTCATATAAATCATTAAATGCTGTTTTTAAGTATTCAAAAATGGTAATTTGCTGATTAATTTCTGCATATTGGTCAAGATATCCGATTTTAATGTTTTTTTGCCATCTTATCGTGCCGGAATCCGGACTTATTTCTCCTATAATAGAGCGCAATAAAGTTGTTTTTCCAGTGCCGTTTTGCCCGACAATCCCCATGTGCTCCCCTTTGAATAGTTCAAATTCTCCATTTTTGTATAAAATTTTATCTCCAAAAGAATGACTTAAATTCGTAACTTCTAAAATACCCATAATTTGTCTCCTTAAACAAATAATTATAATAAACAAAAAAAGCTGTGAAACAACATTATCCACAGCTCTGAAAATAAAAAATCGGCCAACAAAAACAAGCATAAAATTGCTTATCAATTTATATGCAACTGACCGATGAGATTTATATTATTTAGCTTTGTATAATGCCTCACCGATATTCATAATACAAAGCTAATTCAACAGAAAATTTCATATTTATCACCAATTTTATAATATCATATTAAACAATTGGTGTCAATAATGTTTTTAGCGAGACAGAGCTAAAAAGCGATGGAAGGCAAAAGATGCCGAAGGGAAAAAAGATAAAGAGAATAAAAAAATCATGTCTAAAGATTTGGAAACAGAGTAAGTTTTACGAGCAAAACGGGCTAAATAATGATGTAAAAGTCTATTAGCCAAAAATCATAGAAAAATAAATAAAATATATTTGTTTTTTCATTTAAGCAATGTATTTATTTGAAGTTTTGAGAAATAATATAATGAATTTTAATTTTGGAGGATAATTATGCCTAAAAGAATAGGGAAATACACATTAAAAATGGATAATAGACCGAGCATAGAGGAGTTTTGCGCTGTAGTTGGAAAAAAAGAGGGCGAAGGACCAATGGGAAAGTACTTTGACAAAGTGTTTGAGGACAGCTACCTTGGAAAATCGTCTTGGGAAAAAGCAGAAGCACAATTGCAATTAGAAGCTGTACAAGGAGTATTAAAAAAGGCTGGTCTTGAATCATCCCAAATTAATTATATTTTAGCAGGAGATTTATTAAATCAATGTATTTCATCAACATTTGGTTTAATGGATTTGAACATTCCGTTTTTAGGTCAATACGGAGCATGTTCTACAATGGCACAAACCTTAGCGATGGCGGCGATACTTGTGGATTCTAAAGCGGCACAAAGGTGTATTGCTGTTACGTCTTCACATTTTTGTTCAGCTGAAAGACAGTTTAGATTTCCTCTTGACTATGGTGGACAAAGACCGCCTTGTGCTCAATGGACTGCGACTG
>CATOLC010000068.1 GCA_951800855.1 uncultured Ruminococcus sp. | reverse complement strand
TGACATTGCGATATTTTCAGCAATATTCTCTATATTTTCCCTTACCCAGTTCGCATCTTCATAGTTATCGTGCTGGGCAATTTCCAACAGTACAGCAGGCGCATTCGTATCTTTTAATTCAACAAATAAATTATTGGGCATATGGTTCACTTGCTCAGGAAACGGATAAATTTCCTTAAAATTTCGATACATTATTTGAGAAGCACGATAACTTTCAGGGTCTCCTGGTGTGTAATAGACATTGGCTCCTCTTTTTTTCCCTTGCATTTCCTCATTTGATTCCCCGCTATGAATAGCAAAATGAAGATTATAATTACCTAAATTTGATTGATTTATTGAGCTAGAAACAGGATTATTGGGATTACTTCTCATATAGTTTATCCCAGCCGAATTAAGATAAGGAACCAACTCATCCACAATCAGGTTCATATAATACTCTTCATTCCCTCCTCCAGCGTAGTGCCTTATCTCTTGAGTAGACGGACTTAAATATATAATTGGCAAGAATATCACTCCATTTAAGCTTATTTTTACCTAATTTATATGAGATTAAATATTCAAACATTACTTACTCAAGGTTATTTTTATGAACGTCTTAAGAAGGCTTATTTTCGTTTACATTTAAGGATTTTAGAAAAATATCTTTGCGTAGAAATAGAATTTGGACGTATAAAACGGCAAATAGAATACAAACATTCAGGGTCTTTCTTTATCCTGTTAATACGTCCCTCACAGCAAAAAGTACACTTAAACCCCATATCTCTAATAATTTCAGGCGCTTCTCTGCTAATTGCTCCAAACGGGAAAACAAACGCCGACGGAGTATTCCCAGTCTCAGATTTCACTCGTTTCTGCATCTCCATAATATCATTAGTCAAATTCTTTCGGTATTCCTCCAAAGATTCGCCCCTCTTTTTAGTACATCCTATCCTTGGCCTTTTATTGGAGTGCATATTATATGTATGGTTTTGAATTTCCACTAATCCTGAATCTATCATTTCACGTATATGTTCCCATGTCACATGAGAATAGTCCGCATGCTCATCTTTGATTTTGCTGTAGTCATCTGTGCATTTTCCTATCGGGGAAAGAACTATTTTACAGCCATATTTTTTTATTAAAGGAAATGCATATAAATAATTATTATAATACCCATCATCAAACGTTATCATTATAGGTTTTTCAGGTAGAGAACCTTCATTATACACATAGTCTATAAGGTCCTGAACTACTATACAGCTGTATCCATTATCCTTTATATACTTTAAATCATTTTCAAACATATCCGGATGAATCACAAATCTATTTTGATGCTTGGAGTTTTTTATTAAACCATGATACATAAGAACCGGTAGTTCCACTGTATCATCACAATAAGCATCCGTTAGCTCCGGTTCAGGGGAAAAAATTAATAAAAAAATCAATAACGAAGTTAAGCTGGCACCTATAACACATAAATATTTTAGTATTTTGGTTTTTAAATAAACATTAAAATACATTACTAATGTACCTCCAGTTTTAGAAGCAAATCATCAGTAATGTATATCTTAACAAGCCCAAGTTTATTCCGGAATAAACAATCTAAGGTTTTAACTTTTTATTTATCATACTATCTTTCTTCACCATACGGCTCAACAGCAACTGACGCCGTTTTTCAACCCATTGATTTATGTATTTGCCACTAAAAATTATATCAAACCCAGGATTATTTATTATAAGATAATTTCCATCTCTTAAATGTTCATGAGTTTCTGGTATTAAATCTAAATCATTTGCAAATGTTGATAAAACTTGGTTCTTATCATTTACAATCTTTATCTCCTTTGAAATATTTAAACGTGGTGATTTTATAGTCTGAAAAACCTGACTTTTCATGAAAAGCATCTCCTTCCTAATATGTAAAATCAATATTCTCTCAAGATTTCCTCTGGGAAATCCTCACTTATGTAACCGTTCAATACACAATAAATTTATTTCTTTGGGCTACTCCTAGCCCCCATTTCAGCTTACTGAATATCTACAGTGTGCTTCCATATTATAGTCCTTAAATTCAAGGTGAAGCCATCCTGCAATATTACAGTAAACCATATTTTTATTATATAATATATATAATAAAATGTCAATTATCAAAATAAAAATATTAAATATGGTTAAAAATGGCGTGTAGTTAACTTGTCGTCTATTTATGACAAAATTTCTCTTTTTTGCGTGAGATAATTCAGATATTAAACAGAAATCAGAGGGAAAACGTGAAGCAGACAATATACATAGACGTACTAATTGCTGTAAACCTTTTTACAAATTACTTCATACTTCTTGCGACAGCCAAATTTTTACAGGTAAAAATAAACAAAACTAGAGTAATTTCAGGCACAGTCATTGGGGCAGTATGTTCTCTTTGTATACTGTTTCCAGACACTAACATGTTTATTTCTCTTATCGTTAAACTGTTTATGTCAGCCGGAATAGTCTGGGTCTCATTTTGTTCCCCTAAATCGAGTCTTTACCTTAAAGCTATGCTATGTTTTTATTCGATAAGCTTCGGGTTCTCCGGCACGATGCTCGCCATATGGTTTATTATCAGACCTAACGGTATGCTCGTAAGAAATGGGATAGTTTATTTTAATATCTCACCTATAGTCTTAATTTTATCCACCGTAGTATCATATTTCGTCATAGAAATGATAAACAAAATCCTAGGTAAAAGAGAAATTGAGGACAGTTTCTATGATTTGGAAGTGAAAATTGAAGATAAAAAAATCTTTCTCAGAGCGAAACTCGACACAGGAAATAGTTTAAAAGAGCCTTTTTCCGGTCTTCCAGTTCTTGTAGTACGCGAAAAACTTTTAGAAGGAGTATTTCAAAAAGAGTATTTGGAAATCATTAACGTAAAGGAACAAAATTTTGGAATCGGAGGAATAACATGCGGGATAAAAAAAAGACTGCGTATGGTTCCTTTTTCCAGCATATCAGGCAAAGGAATTCTCCCTGCACTTAAGGCAGATTATATAATGCTTCTCAAAAGCGGTATAAAAAAGGAGGCATACGTAGCTCTTTGTCCGGATTCACTCCTAGAAGACGGCCTTGAGGGGTTAGCAGGTCCAGACATTTGTAGTTGAATTTACATAAAGGAGACATAAAAATGAAGTGTTTGAAGATTTTTGTTCAATGGATAAAAAAGATTTGTCTGTTTATAAGAGGTAAATTACTGCTCTTTAGCAAAGGAATATACTACATAAATGGTACCGAAACTTTGCCTGCCCCTCTCACTCAAGAAGAAGAAAACAAAATAATGAAAAAAATTCTTGATGGAGATGACAGCGTTCGAGAACTTCTTATAATTCATAATCTAAGGCTCGTAGTTTATATAGCAAAAAAATTTGACTCAACAGGAGCAAGCATTGAAGACCTCATATCTATAGGAACTATCGGACTGATAAAATCAGTAAAAACTTTTTGTCCAACAAAAAATATAAAACTTGCCACATATGCATCACGCTGTATAGAAAATGAAATACTCATGTTTTTAAGGAAAAGTTCACAGACAAAAAATGAAATGTCTATAGATGAACCCCTAAATGTGGATTGGGACGGGAATGAACTGCTTTTATCGGATATTTTAGGAAGCGAAACTGATCTTGTGAATAGTAAAATTGAGCAGGAAGTTGAAAAAGATTTATTGATTGGTGCAGTAAATGGGCTTCCTGAACGTGAAAAGACTATAATGGAGCTAAGGTTTGGCCTGGCAAAAGAAAAAGACCATACCCAAAAAGAAGTCGCCGACCTTTTGGGTATATCGCAGTCTTACATATCAAGGCTGGAAAAAAGAATAATTGATAAGCTAAAAAAAGACCTGGAAAGAGTCTCTTAAGTAAAACTGTGCTAAAATTCTGAGATTGGAGCTGAGCAGAACTCTGAGGGACGTTGGAGGAAGGATTTGATTCCTTATTAGATTGTTTCTTTAGGGCTACACATAATGTATAGCAATACTAGAAATAATCCCTGCTGCCACCGCCAAATAAATCCCTGGTGTTCTCATAAAAATTCTCCTTTTTATTAAACTATTCTTTATATAATAACATATTTATAATATATATACAACTTTATGCCATTAAAGGGAGTGCCAAATACGTTGATATAAGAAAGTTAAATATATAAAACCGCTTTTATTGAGTTGGCATTTAAAGAGGTGCTTTACGCAAAAACGGTTGCAGTATTTTTATCAATCTTTCAGTACCATATCCTCTTTTAGGGCACTCCCCCATTAAAAAGCTCTATATTTTTTAATAGTTTTCAAAAACATTTCTATTGAACAGCTATATAAATATAGTCCAAAATTGTCTTTATTTTTTTAATATATGAAACTTAATAAAAAATTTTAAATAATTCCCCGAAATTATTGTTGGATTTTTTGTTCATTAAGATATAATAGATAATGAAAGGAGATGATAATAATGAAAATTTATATTGAATGAAAAAAGCAAAAAGGCGAATTAGAAATACAAGAAAACGATAAGATGGCACCAAGATATTCTATGCTGAAATTTATGGATCTTATAAAGCCGTTTCACACCGCCGGGGCTCAGTTGATGCTTATAGATACGACACAGAGTCCTAACGGTAAAGCATTATTCCACGATGTGCCGGCACAGAATGCGGCGGGTCCTAAGTGGGGTGAAGTTCAGGGTGAGAACATGCTAAAATTCTTGGAAGGTATAACATCCATTAAGATTCTTGAGTACACGGGGTCCAGGGACGAACCGACGAAGAACGGAGAATACAAATAAACCTCTCCTGGGCTTGTTTATATTAAAATCAAAGGACTACGGATAAAAATCCGTAGTTTTTTGGGTTTATC
>CATOLC010000067.1 GCA_951800855.1 uncultured Ruminococcus sp. | reverse complement strand
TATTACAATAAAAAATGCCATACGCCTTACAGGAGATTACATCAAGGAAAATGTTACTGAAAAAATTTCAGCTGCACTTGAACAAATTAAAAAAGAAAAAATATGAGGGAAGAGGAATTAAAATAAGGTCATGTTCCGAAAAAGTTTACGCTCAAATTAGAGAGCAGCATTAATAAGTATACAAAATCTAATTTTATTGATATGGGGGCGTCTGATTAAACTTCTTTAGTACACGGCCTAAAATAAAGGGAGAGAAATGAGAATGCTTGAAGATTTAGAAAAGAATATAGGTTACTGTTTTTCTAACAAAACATATTTGAAAATTGCACTTACACATTCTTCGTATTCTAATGAATCAAACGGTAAACTAAAAAGCTATGAAAGACTTGAATTTTTAGGAGATTCAGTTTTGGGCATAGTAACATCAGATTATATATTTAAAAATTGTCCTGAACTTCCAGAGGGAGAACTCAGCAAGCTCAGAGCTTCGCTTGTTTGTGAAAAAATGCTTTGTGAATTTTCCAAGAAACTAGATGTAGGGAAATATCTAAGACTGAGCCGTGGAGAAAAGAAGTCGGGAGGAGAAACCAGGGCGTCGCTTCTTGCGGATGTTTTTGAGTCTATAACGGCAGCAATATATTTAGACGGAGGGCTTGAAGAAGCAAGGAAATTTATACTAAAGTTTATTAAAAAGGAGATAAAAAGTCCGCATTTAAAAACTATGAGAGACTATAAAACAGATTTGCAGGAAATAGTGCAAAAAAATCCAGAAGATAAAATAGAGTATGTTTTAGTTGACGAATCCGGACCGGATCACGATAAATCTTTCAGTGTAGAAGTCCGTTTGGATGAAAATGTGATAGGAAAAGGGGAGGGCAAGAGCAAAAAAGAAGCGGAGCAAAAAGCAGCTAAGAAAGCCTTGTCAATGATGGGATGCTAAGGCATGAAAATATTTCCATTTTTGTACCTAATAATGGCTGCCCGCATATGTGCAGTTTTTGTGACCAATTTAAGATAACGGGGAGAAAAACGCAGCCAGGGAAGGAAGATATAGACAAAGCAATTGAAAATTCATATAAAAACAAAAGTTCCACCACAAAGATAAGTAAAAATTCAGAGAAAATTTTTAAGGAGCTTGCATTTTTTGGGGGAAGTTTTACGGCAATAAAAAGGGATTATGCAGAGAGTCTTTTGTCCCATGCGTATGGTTATATAAAATCGGGGAAAATTGATGGGATACGAATATCAACTCGTCCAGACTGTATAAATGAAGAAATTTTGAATTTTTTGAAGTCTTATGGTGTAACATCTATAGAACTAGGGGCACAAAGTATGGTGGATAGGGTACTTTTGTGCAATAATAGGGGACATACCTCTGAAGATGTACGACATTCTTCAAGACTTATTAAAGCTTATGGGCTTGAACTGGGGCTCCAGATGATGACAGGACTTTACGGAAGCGAAGTGAAGGATGATTTATTTACGGCGAATGAGTTTATAAACCTAACTCCCGATACTGTAAGAATTTATCCAACTTTAATAATGTGGGGAACTCGGCTCCATGAGCTTTATAATTCAGGGGAATATGCACCGGCGAACCTTGACGAAACAGTCCAGCTTTGCTCAGAGCTTTTAAGATTGTTTAATGCTGCAGAAATAAATGTTATACGACTGGGGCTTCATAGTTCAAGCGGAATAAGCCAAAATTTAGTGGCAGGCCCATGGCACCCGGCATTCAGAGAGCTTTGTGAAAGCAAACTTATTGTGGATAGGTGCATAAAATCTATAAAAGAACTCGGATATGAAAAAAAGTGCATAAAAATTGCTGTATCGCCAAGAACTGTATCTAAAATTATAGGGCAAAAAAAGTCAGGAATAGAGAAAATTAAAAAATTGTGCCAGAAAGTAATTATTGAACAAGACAATAAAATTAAAGATTTAAATTTTGTGATAAAAGAATTAATATAATCAAATAATTTTAAAAATAAATACCACTTATGATGTATTTTTATTGTTAATTTGAGATAGCATGGTTTAACTTTGTTTCCATATCTTTATATAGTCAAAATTAAAGTTATAATTAATGTGTTTCTAAAAATTTATCTAGAGGAATCCTTTTGCCTTCTACAACGACAGACATAACTTTTTTCTTACCTGCCATCTGACCATACGCTAAATAATACTCCAGCGGCATTCTGTAAAAGTATTCTTTGTCTTTAAAGAACCAGGGCGCTGTTATCTGTGTAGTTAAATCAGCTACATACCATTTTCCGTTTGCTTTATAAATATTTGCCGCATGCTTATCACTCTCTAGTCGGAATATCTCTAGACCAATTTCATACCCCTTATTTACCAGTAAGTCAGCAAATCCACGGCAAATTCCTTTGCCTCTTTTTTCCACTTCTGCACCTATCATTTTAGAATAGGCATCCCAATATTCCTCAAGAGTTTTATCAATTGCTTTAGAATAGGAAATTATTTTTGCATCTGCCAGTTCCATATTTTTAGCTATGCAATTTTTCCGTAATAACTCCATACTAGGGTCTAAGTCTTTCTCAATTTTCAATTGTGCCTTTTCATCATATTTCAGGTCTTTTGCCAAAGAGTTGAAAATATCTTCGAATTTCTCTAATTTTTCTCGATCACTTTTATTTAAAGTTGCCATTTGGAAAGTCGGATGAGCTCTCTTACCAATTTCGTGTTTTGCTTTTTCATAGGCAGCGGAGGCTACGCTCATTGAAACCAGGACACCCACTGTGACTAAAATATTTTTTGCTACTGACATTTTTATCAATCCTTTTAATAAAACATAACAATTAATTATATTATAATATATATCACGACAAATTTCTATTATAAATTAATTTAAATTTAAATATTATCTGTTTTTAATAAAAATATTTGAGTGCTATAAGGGTAAATATGCGATATAATAATCAGATATAAAAATTGTATGTTTAATACATTTTATAAAAAAGGGCAGATGTGTATATTAAATTATATATTCAAGATAAACACCGGCCGGAGAATTATTTATTGCTATTTAGGAAATTAATTTTTACATTGATTTAAAGAAAAGTAGGAAACTAAAAAAGGAAGTAAAAATATGAAATTAAAAAGCGTGGAAATTCAAGGATTTAAAACATTTTGCGATAAAACAAAGATTGAGTTTGAAGATGGGATTTCAGCTGTTGTAGGCCCAAATGGAAGCGGGAAAAGTAATGTAAGTGATGCATTAAGATGGGTTTTAGGAGAGCAATCTGTAAAAAAACTCAGATGTGCAAAGCTGGAAGATGTAATTTTTGCAGGTTCTGTGTCTAGGAAATCTCAGGGAGCTGCAAGTGTCAAGCTTATTTTTGATAATAAAAGTAAAACTATGAGAGATTTAGATGAAGAATTTTCTATTTTAAGGAAATATTATAGAAATGGAGACAGCGAGTATTTTATTAATATGAAACCCGTAAGGCTTAAAGATATAAATGAACTTTTTATGGATACTGGTTTAGGAAAAGATGGGTATTCCATTATAGGACAAGGTGGAATAGATGCAATAATAAAAGCAAAGCCAAGCGAAAGACGTGAGATATTTGAAGAAGCAGCAGGGATATCGGGCTGTAAATACAAAAAAGAAGACGCTGAGACAAGACTTAGAAAAGCGGATGAAAATCTTTTAAGGATAAAAGATATTTTATTTGAACTGGAATCGAGGGTTGACCCTCTTAAAAAACAAGCTAGTGACGCAAAAGTATATATCGAATATTTTGAGCGAAAAAAGGCACTTGAAGTAGGGCTTTGGGTAAAAGAGATAGATTTTTGTAAAATTAAACTTGATGAAAACAAACAAAATCTAAATACTTTAAAAGCGGACAAGATTAATCTTGATGAAACATTATTTAGCCTAGAAAAAGATATTGAAGAAAGTGCAAATAAGGGAACGGCTTGTTTATTAAAAGCGGATGGGCTCAGACGCTCTTTATCTGAGATTGAGTTAAATCTTTCTGATGAAAAGGGCAAACTGCTTATTTTAGATAATACTATAAAAAGTAATATAGGAACAATTTCCAAAATAGAAAACGAAATTGAAGAAAACACAAAAAAAACTGGGAACCTTCAAGAGTACATAGAAAAAAAGCTTAAATTATCTGAGGAAAAGAAAAAAACAATTAAGGAGAAAAGACAAACTCTGGATGATGATATTAAAAAGTTTGCAGGCAGTAAGGATAAATTTTGCACTTATGAAAGTAAGTTGAATGAGATAAAAAATGTGCTTGGAACCTTGGAGAAGGACAAAAATGATAAAAGCATAAAAGCTGCGTTTACGGAATCAGGTATTAGTGGATGTGAGACTAGGAATGAAGAAATAAAGGCTCTAATTTTGAATAAAGAAAGTCTTAAAAAAGATATTGAAGAAAAGATAAGTCTAAAGAAAAAAGAGGCAAACGAAGTTTTAAATGAAATTGAGACAGCTTTGGCAGAGCTTACCTCTTTTAAAAAAAGATTTTCAGAAAAGAAAAAAGATTATGAAGATTCAGAAAAGATTTTGCAAAAGTTAAGGTTTGATTCAGAAGGAGAGCTTAGAAAGATAAGGTTTTTGGAGGATTTGGACCGCAATATGGAAGGGCTGTCCAGAGGTGTAAAGGCTGTTATTTTAAAAGCAAGGAATGGAAAGCTTAAAGGCGTAATAGGAGCGGTAGCTGATGTTTTGAAGGTATCACCAAAATACGCTTTAGCAATAGACATTTCGCTTGGTGCAGCGGTACAAAATATAATCACAGAAAATGAAGAATCAGCTAAAAATGCAATTAATTTTCTTAAAGAGGAAAAACTCGGGCGGGCAACTTTTTTACCGCTTACAATT